>JAVZDR010000011.1:0-19320 GCA_038873795.1 Candidatus Micrarchaeaceae archaeon
CAGAAGAAGATAGGACTGGGCGTAGGAGGAGGATAAAGATGAAAGATTTTTTGAAGATGATAAAGGTACATGGCAACACTCTTGATGAATGGTATGCTATGGTGAAGAAAGAGATAATAAGCAAAACAGAAGTCCAGATAGTCGATGGCAAGAGGACTGAGATAGTAAAGGAGGGCAAGCTTACAGCAGAGGAAAAGATGAGATACAAGCAGATGATAAAGGATGTGAAGAAGAATATAAGCCCACTCCACATTTTCGTCAAGAAATTTGTAAGGTTCATGGCCTTGTATATAGGATAGTGCGCTCTTCCTTTAACGCTCTAAAAACCCTGATTCCATGGAGAAATGCAGGCTTCCGCAGATAGGCCCAAAACACAACCCATCTCTAATTCGAGAATGGATGTAACGAAGGGCCATTGCAGGGCCCCTAAGAAAGCATTTGTTGCTCTTCGAGGGCCTCTGACGCATCAAGCAAAAGTATAAAAGCTTATCCTGGCATAAAACTAACAAATCTTGTAGGAGTGCTTTGCTTAAAGCAGCTCTTTTTCCCGCAAGTACTGCAGTTTGCAGGAGGGGTTGAATGGCTGAGAATTTCGAGGAGTTCGAGAAGTTCATAAATTCAGAAAAGGGCAAGAGGAAGTTCAAGCAGAGTGTAGAGCTTGCGATCAACTTCAAAGGCATCGATTTCAGCAAGCAGGAGAATAGGCTGAACATGAGCATACTGCTGCCGCATCCGAAAGGCAAGAGCACAAAACTCGCCGTATTTGCAAACAGTGCACCATTGATAAGTGAATCAAAAAAGCTCGGGATAGAGGTAATAAACGGCAGCGACATAGCTACAATAGCAAGCGACAAGCTCAAGTTGAAGTCGCTCCTCAACTATACGCTCTTCGCTGAGCCGGCGCTGATGCCTGTGGTGGCAAAAAGCCTCGGCCAATTTCTCGGCCCGAGGGACATGATGCCTAAGCCGCTCATGGATAGCGGTGCCCTTTCAGGTCTCTCTGCCGAAGCAGATAGGAGGATTACTCTAAAAAGCAAAGGCAAATACCTGCCTACTGTGCACTGCATGGTTGGCAAGGAGGACATGCAGCCAAAGGAAATATATGAAAATGTTGAAGAGGTGCTTAACAGCATAGCCAAGAAGTTGGGCAGGACCCATATAAAGTCCGTGTATGTGAAGCTCAGTATGAGCAAGCCATTCAGGCTCATTTAGGTGTGTAAATGCTGAAGTCAGAGAAGATAGAGTTTGTAAAGAGGCTCAGGGACGAGATCAAGCGCTACAAGGTTGTAGGCGTAATGCCTCTCAATTCAGTGCCTGACAGCCTTCTGCAGAAGGCTAGGAACAGCCTCAAGAATGAATCAACGAAGATAGTTGTAGCGAGAAAAAGCCTGATGCTCAGGGCTCTCGAAGGCAACGGGAGCCTTGGCGACCTTGCAAAGTACATAGACAAGAACGTTGCGCTGGTGCTCTCCAACAAGGATATATTTGATCTTTATGGCAAAGTTTCCGCAAACAAAATCAGGCTTTCTGCAAAGCCAGGGCAAATTGCCCCAAATGATATAATAGTCGAAGCAAAAGAGACAACAATAGCGCCGGGGCAGGCTGTAACAGACCTTAAAAAAGCCGGCATAGATGTGCAGGTGCAGAAAGGGAAGGTCGTCATAGCCAAGAGCAAGAAGATTGTGGAGAAGGGCGCGGTTGTAAGCGCAGCAGTCTCAAAGGTGCTCAAGATACTCGAGATAATGCCTTTCGAGGCAAAGACAACGCTCTCGGCTGCGGTATCAGACAACCTCTTGTTCACAGAAGATGTATTCATGATTGACAAGGACTATGCCATAAAGGGCATATCAGAGGCGTTTGCGCAGGGATATGCACTGAGCGTAGAAGCAGAATATATAACACCTTATAATGTGGAAGCATTCATAAGGAAGGCTTACCTAAATGCACTGTGCATTGGAATTTCAGCAAAGATTTACGAGCCTGGAATAGTGGAAAGGCTTATTGCAGACGGAGTTGCTAGGGCGATGGCCCTTAGCAATTCATCAAATCAAAATGCTTGAGGTGTAAAAATGGAATACATATATGCTGCCCTTTTATTGGACGCGGCAGGAAAGGAGATAAACGAGGAAAGCATATCCAATATCATAAAGACAGCAGGCATAACTCCGGACGAAGCCAGGATAAAAGCTTTGGTAAATTCTCTGAAGGGCGTGAATATAAAGGATGTGATAAAGAACGCGCAGAATTTCCAGCCTGTACAGCAACAGGCGGCTCCAGCTGGTGCATCCGGCGAGAAGAAGGCTGAAAAGAAGGAGGAGGAGCAGAAGAAAACAGAAGAGGAAGCAGCTGGAGGGCTTGCGAGCTTGTTCGGCTAGTGCATGGATGAAATAGCGGAGTACGCACTCAGTCTTGCCGAGAGGAAGAGCGATTATGCCGAGGTCTACTTTGAGCGTAGCAGATCTTACTCATTTGCAATAGAGCAAGGTCTTGTCAATGGCGGCGGTTTCTCAGATGAAGTAGGTCTGAGGCTAAGGTTCCTGAAAGGGGGCAGTATATATACAATATCAACCAATAGGCTCGACAAAAGTATAATAGCAAAAATGGTTGCGGCCGCAAAGCCTCTTGGCGCCTCTACTGTTCTCTCAGCAGAAAAGCCTGAAAAGGCCGAGTATGAAGTAAAGGAGAAGAAACCCATATCAAGCGGCGAGATGCTTAAGACCTTGCTGGGCATAGACAAAACCCTGAAAGGCAGCAAGAGCGTGAAATTCAGAAGCGTATACGGCGGCTTTGGCAAGGAAATAGCATACTACAAAAATTCCGAAGGGAGCGAAATAAGGAGCAGCTTGCCAATAGTGAGTGCATTTATAAGCATGATAATAGGCAAGGGCAGCGAGACAAGGCAGAGATTCGTCCAATTCGGCGGCACAGGTGGCTACGAAGTTTTTGATGAAAGTGCAGTGAGCAGAAAACTAGAAGATGAAATAAAAGGAATAAGTAATGTAATAGAAAAGGGCGTGAGCCTGAGCAGCAATGCGCTAAGGAGTATAAAAAACGTCGTGATTTCAAGCGAGATAAGCGGCATAGCTGTGCACGAAAGCGTCGGACACCCTAATGAGGCTGACAGGGTCTTCGGGAGGGAGTCTGCGCAGGCAGGCGAGAGCTACATAACTAAGGAAGGCTTGGGCATGCGTATAGGGAGCGACGCGGTTACTGTAATAGATGATCCTACAATCAGAAACTCGTACGGCTTCTTCCTATACGACGATGAAGGGGTAAAGGCAAGGCCGAAGGCGATAATCGAAAAGGGCATGCAGAAAGAACTCCTGCTCAACAGAGAGTATGCCGGAATGCTTGGCATAAAGAGCAATGGCTCTGCTAGGAGTGACAGCTACGCCAATGAGCCCATAATAAGGATGTCAAATACCTACCTCAAAGGTGGCAGCGCGAGTTTCGACGATCTTGTGAGCGAGGCTCGGAATGGCATCTATATTAAAAGCTTCACGGAATGGAACATAGACGATACAAGGAGCTTCTCCCGGTACAGGGGAAATGAGGCATATATAATAAAGAACGGCAGCATAGAAGAGCCTGTCAAGAACTATGTCCTTGAAACCACAACGCTGAGGTTCTGGAATGCCGTTGCGCTCGTTGATAGGAATGTGGAGTATTACCTAGGCGAATGTGGGAAGGGCGAGCCTGCGCAGGGTGTGCCTGTAACAATGGGCGGCGCAGACGCACTGCTGGAGTTCTGATTTGATGATAGAGATAGCAGAGAAGATAGTAAAGTATGCTGTTGCCCAGAAATTTGATGAGGCTGTGGCTGAGGTATACGAAAGCAGGAGAAGGTACCTGAAGATTGCAAACTCAAAAATAGATTCCATCGTGGACAAGAATTCACTCAGCGCAAATCTCTTCCTGACAAGCAGGAAGCGTGTATTATTCATATCAATCAAGAAATTGGGGGATTCAGAAATAGTTGGTTCTATAAAGAAAGCAAAGGCCATAATCGCAAAGATGAAGGCTAAGGAAGACTACAATGGAATCGCAGCTGGGCCTTTCAAGTACAGAGAGAACCCAGGATACGACAAAAAAATCCTTGATTATAGCTATGAAGATATGAAAGATATTGCCGAAGCCGCGATAAACGATGCGGTTTCGCATGGCGCATCCAATGTTTCAGGCACTCTTCTCATCGGCTATGCAAAGTTAAGCCTTGCCACAAGCAAGCACGTTGCTGAGAGCGAGACAGGCACGTTTTCAAGACTTACACTTCGGATATCCAAGAATGGCCTGTCATTCCAGGATTTCTTAGCATCGAGATATATTAATGAGATAAGGAGGCAGAGCATAGCCAAAGAGGGCGCAAGATTCATAGATGGGCTTGCAACAGGTAGGATCAAAGCCGGAAGATACGATGCAATTTATATGCCGTCTCCGGCGGGCCTTCTCTTATCCAATGTAAATGCCATGGCGTGCATAGGTAACATAGAGACAGGCAGCTTTTTGTCAGGCAAAATTGGGAAGGAAATAGCAAATAAAAATATCTCCATTTATGATGATGGCAGAGCCAAGAGTGGCATAAACTCCTCGGCATTCGATGATGAGGGGTTCCCCACGCAGAAGACAAAATTGGTAGAAAATGGCATACTGAAGAGCTACCTCCACAACTATTCAACCGCGGTAAAATACAACACAAGGAGCACAGGAAATGCGGGCCTTGTAGAGCCCTCGCCGAATACGCTCGTTTTCTCGCACAGAAAACGCGTGAGCCTAGACAAACTTGTCTCAAATGTTGATAATGGCATACTGCTCAGCTCAACCTGGTATACCAGGTTCAGCAACTACCTAAGTGGAGACTTCTCTACAGTGCCGAGGGACCTTGCAATATACATAAAAAATGGAGAGCCAAGGTTCGCGATAAAGGCAGCTTACGCGAAGTCTATGCTCGGCATAAGGATAAGCGACAACATTATAAGGATGCTCAAGAACATAGACTATGCGTCCACAAGACTAAGGCAAAGCACATCCTGGGACTCTGAAGGCAGCTATTATTTTGTGCCTGACATACTTGTAAGGGATGTGAAAGTCACAGTAGCATAGTTTATCTAATAGCCAAAGGGATAATAGAAACCTATTATCTCTCTAATTCTGAGATAACAGAGATATCATCATACCTTGAAGATGCAAAGGCAAATTTTGTGAAGACCAGCACAGGTTTTGCAATTAAAGGCAAGAACCACCCTGACAGGAACCCGGAATATATAGGTTTTGCGCTTGAGACTGTGCCATTCATAGCAGCCGGCGTGGCCAACAAGAAGAATACAGGCATAAAGCTAGCCGGAGGCATAGGCAATGCCGAATATGCCCTTGCCGGGATAAAGGCTTGCATTGACGCTGGATGGGGCCTAGACAAGATAAGGATAGGGGCAAGCAGCGCGAGGAGCATAATTGATGGTATCGGTTAGGAAAATTTACCGGCAGCAAACCAAATCGACGAAACGCTTTTAATTTTAGGTGCTGTATTGGATTTATCTGGTTTGTGATTTGATGGATGTATATGTAGAAAAGCCTAAATGCACTGGCTGCAATCACTGCAGGGATGTATGCCCTGTGGGTGTGTTTGAAATAAAGGATAGGCGCAACATAGATGAGGTAAACACTGACCATGCCCCCGACGAATTCAAATGGACGGGCAAAAGCGATCCTGCAGTTGTTGCAAAATGGAGCAACGTTCAGGATGGGCATAATCATTTTGCTGATGTTGAAAAGGACGGCAGCGGTGGCATATCAGTTGCGGTAAATGGGTCAGCCTGCATATTGTGCCAGGCATGCCTCATAGAATGCGAAGGCGAATGCATAGTAATTACTGACGACACAGGTACAGTGTACCGCTCAATCTACAAATAGCCAGCAAAAACAGTTGCGCGCCCACACTACTTTATGACCACTTTATCGGATATATCGGTTATCCTGTCTATTGTATAGTTTATCTTGTTCCCGAAGCTCGTGTTTATAGTTATTAAGCCCCTCTTAGTGTTCACACCCGCAATCTTGCCTATCAGTGCGCCAAGCTCATTGACAACAAGCTTGCCAACGAGCCGCTTTGTCTTGAGCAGCTTGCGCCTGAGATAGCCTGTGAAGAAAGATATGGCTACGCCTATAATTATTGCAAGCACCACAAAGAGGAGGAGCTGGCCGAAGTATATCTGGCCTATTATCCAGGCCACGAATGCATAAAGCATGACCCAGAGTATTATAGATGAGCCTACATACATGCCATATTTGAAATTCCTAAAGATGTATCTGCTGTTTCTAGCATCTATTATCCTGCCTATAAGGTACATTATAAGGACAATCGGCAGGAGCACAAGGAAGCCCTCTATGGCATACAGCCAAAGCAGCGTTGGATTGCTTGTCACGGAAGCCTGCGCCGCATAGTTGCCGTAGCCGAGGAAGATGCTTGCAATTAAGAAGAGCAGCGAGCCAAGATAAAAGACGAAGCTTATCCTATCTATGCTGAAGCCGAATCCTCTGAACGAGTTGAGCAGCGCATCCTCCATGCCGAAACCCTTTATAGCTAAGTATATGCCTATTATTGCTACTGGCGCTTCCCAGCCAAGCCCCAAAAGGTAGCTCAGGGCAAAGAGCAGAAGGAGCAAAGCTGGTATGCCAAAGACTATCCTCGCATAGTGCGGCTCCTTGAGCTTCTCAAGAAGCGTGAAGTATGTATTCTCCAGGTTTTCAGCTTGTTTCATCTTCACGTATCTTACGCCATTTATCTTCACCCTTGATTCCACAAGCGGAAGAACGCGCTTGTCGCTGGCGCCATCAGTCACGAATATGCATGCATCAGCCTTATACTCAGCTAGGACAAGCTCCAGCTGCCTCGCAATCTCTCTGTCAGCCTCATAGCCTTCTGTCTCAGCCCCTGTTATGGTTGCAACGTTTACGAAGTAACCCTCCTTCTTGAGCTCATCGTAGAGCTTCACAGCCTGGAACATTGTATTTGCGTCTGTTTCCTCAGGGTCGGCAAGGGAAAGCTGTGTCGCAGCATTGAGGTTCTGGACCTTGCCAACAATCGGCCCGCTTATCCCCGTTTTCCTGTAAAGATCGTTGTCTATGTCAACAGCAAGTACAAGCAACCGCTCGTCCTTGGCCTTAGCCAGGCCCTTTATGCTCTCCATCATGATTTATTTATGCGTAATCATTTTAAATACTTATTAGGTGCGGCTTATCCGAATCTCAAAATAGGCAAGTGCAATCGCTTTCATTCCCTTGCCAAGCCAATGGGCTTTCGCTAGCTGAGGTGAAGTAGCTTGCTGCTTTCAATGATTTTATGGTTTCAAAGAAATGGATCATCACGGCTCAGTAACATTTTTATATCCTTACTAAGCAATAGTTATGTCAAGTCAGTATGCCTGCTTTACGTGTTTTTATGGTCAGTAAAAAAGACTTAGAGAAGAAGCTACTAGCTATAATCAGGGTGAGAGGCAGGGCAAATGTAAGGCGCAGCATCAGCGAGACCCTGAACAGGCTCAACCTTAGAAGGGTCAACAATCTCGTCCTTGTCTTTGGGCAGGGTCAGAGCATAGGGATGATAAAGAAGTGCACTGATTACATAGCATATGGTGAGATAGACAAGGCGACGCTCGGCGCGCTCAATGCCGCAAAAGGCCTTGGGCTCGACGATGAGAAAATCGAAGGCATGCTCTCAGGAAAAATACCCCCAGGCGAGGTTCTAAGCCTTCCGATAAGAATGAAACCACCAAAACACGGCTACAAAAGCATAAAAAGGAATGTGAATGATGGTGGTTCCCTTGGATACAACGGCGCAGGCATAAACAACCTTATAAAAAGGATGTTGTGATAAACATGGTTCAAAGGTTCAGAAAAAGAAGCAGGAAGTACCTTGGCAAGAGGAGCTGGGGCGCTGGCAACATAAAAAACAACCGTGGCTCTGGTGAAAGGGGCGGAGTTGGAAAGGCTGGAAGGAAACACAAATTCACAAGGATTATTGTTTACGAACGCGAAAGGCTTAGGAAAAAAGGCTTCTACAGCTGGAACAGGTCCAACCTCAGGGAGATAGATATCTCAGAGATATCAAAGCTTGCGAATAAATCCAATGATCCAAAACCTACGATAGAGCTGAAAGGCTATAAGGTCCTTGGTGACGGCTTTATGGAAAAGCCGGCTATAATAAAAGCGAGCGGCTTTTCTAAGCGCGCCGCGGAGAAGATAAGCGGCGCCGGAGGCGAAGCTGTGCTGCTGTGACGTGATGGAGACACTCAAAATAGCTTTTTATTCTGACACCTATCTGCCTGCCATGGACGGTGTCGTAAATTCCATAATCAACTTCAGGAGGGAGCTTGAGCGTCGAGGCCATGAGGTTTATCTTTTTACCACAGGCAGCGGTAGCAGCCGCCCGAGAAGCAGGATATTTGTCTTCAGGGGCGTAAACTTCAGGCCATATCCGCAATACAAGATACCAATATTTCCATACCAGTCAATGATAAAGGTGGCTTCGCAGAATTTTGACATTATACATGCGCAGACGCCATTTACTATGGGCTTCTCCGCACTAATATCCGCGAAGATACTTGACATACCTATAATAGGATCATTCCACACAATGGTCAACGACAGGCACATTATTGAAGCATATCATCCAAAAAACAAGTCTTTGAGGAAGTTCACGAGCAAGTACTTATGGAAATATACAAAGTTCTTCTACAGGAGGTGCAACGCAACGATAGCTCCAAGCAACATCATCAAGGCTTTTCTGGAAAAACAGAAAGTGAGGAACATCTTTGTTGTGCCCAATGGCATAGACCTATCCAGGTTCAATCCCCATGTGGATGGAAGAGCGGTGAGGGAGGCGCTTAATATAGACCAGGACAAAAAAGTGATACTCTACATTGGCAGGCTCAGCAGAGAGAAAAGAGTTGATATTTTAATAAGGGCCTTCCGGGAACTCTCAAAGAAAAGGGATGATATAATTCTAGTAATAGGTGGGACAGGGCCCGCGGCTCCATCATACAAGCACCTGGCAAACAGGCTTGGCGTCGCTGGCAATGTTAAATTCCTGGACTATGTAAGCGAGCGCATGCTTCCTGGGGTATATGCAGCGTCTGATCTCTTTGCAACAGCGTCAAAATTTGAGACTCAAAGTATCTCTTCGATAGAAGCCATGGCAGTGGGCAAGCCTGTGGTTGGTGCAAATATGCTTGCGCTGAAGGAGATCATAAAAAACGGCGTCAACGGCGAAAAATTCGACCCAGACAATTATCTCTCATGTTCAAGGAAAATTAATAAGGTTTTAAATAACTTGCGGTCATATAAGAAGAATGCTATAAAGACTGCAGATTCATTTTCGGTAGAGAAATCGGCGGATAAGTTGCTTTATGTTTATAATCTAATCTTGTCTAGCAAAGAATAGGCGATTCACTGGGCGCAGAGAGCAGAGAGACAGCAGAGAAACAAAATCCCTCAGGTCCTAATGCTAAGCAGCAGACCCCGAAAATAGAGGAAATAAAAAAGAGCATAGACAAAGCCAAGAATGAACGCGCAGAGATAATAGCAGAGCTCAAGAAGACGAGGCACAGAATAGGCTACAAGAAGATAGAGCAGGAAGCAATAGCAAAGCTTCTTGCCATGAACGCTGGTAAGACCGAAAATATAGGCAAGCTGAGAAGGATGAAGGAGAAGCTTGAATTTGCAATTTCTACAGAGGCCGCACTCACGCCTGACCGCGAGAGGGAGCTCATAAGGCGCATAGGCAGCATAAATGAGAGCATTGAAAAATCCATAAAGAACTTCAGGCTCAAGCGGCGCTCTGAGCTTATAGCCAACGATCTGGCAGAACTGGAGAAGAGGATAGAGGAGCTGGAGAAGAAGCTAAGCGAGAAGGACCATGAGCTTGACATGCTCTATGACAGCCTGAGAAGCGAGACTGGCCACAAGAGGCAGAAGCAGAAAAGGGAGAAGCAGCGCTTCGAGAAGGCAGAGATAAGCTTCGCTGACATAGCCATAATAAAGGGCAAGAATTCTGGAAAGAATGAAGAGAAGAATGAAGATATTGATATAAGCGCAAGCAATTAAGATGATCTTTTGAAACTAACCTTTTTTGGGGCAGCGGGCGAAGTGGGCCGTAGCTGCATAATGGTAGAAAGCAAGGATACTAAAATTCTGCTTGATGCAGGAGTAAAGCTCGGCTCCACAGAGGAATACCCTCTAATAGGCGACGATGAACTCAGGGATGTGGATGCGATAGTTGTCACACATGCCCACCTTGACCACAGCGGCTATCTCGGGCACATTTTCTCAAGCGGCTGGAACGGGCAGGTATACTCGACAAAACCGACATACGAGCTCACCAATGTGCTGATAAGCGACTACATAAAGATCTCAAATCCCCAAAACCTTACTGAAGAAGGCATAAAGAGGATGCAGAGGCACTTTACACTTGTGGAATACCACAAGAATTTCAGCATAAAAAACCTCAGGCTTAGGCTGATGCCAGCCGGCCACATACTCGGCAGCGCAGCAATCCACATAGATGACGGATCTGAAAAGCTGCTCTATACTGGCGATATAAACTTCAGGAAGACAAGGCTCCTCAATGCCGCAAATCTTGAGCATATTGAAGCAAGCACCCTTATAACAGAGAGCACATATGGCGGCAAGGAAGACATTTTTCCAACAGAGCGCTCAATATCAAGTGCTATGCTCAAGAGCATAGGCGAGACCATAAAGCAGGGAGGAAAGATAATCATACCAAGCTTCGCTGTTGGCAGGGCCCAGGAGGTGCTCTTCATGCTTGATGACTACATGCGTTCAGGCCTGCTAGAAAAGGTACCAATATACGTGGATGGAATGATAAATAAGGCGATGCGGATACACAGGCACAATGTGCTCTACTGCAGGAAGGAGCTCCAAAACAGGATACTTATGAATGAGGATGATCCGTTCAAGAGCCCCAATTTCTATGAAGTAAAGACAAAGCGGCAGAGGTACACGATAGCTAAGGAAGGCAGCCCCGCAATAATAGTAACCACAAGCGGCATGCTAACCGGCGGTCCAGTGCTGAGGTACCTGGAACTGCTTGGAAAGGACCAAGCAAACAAAATGATACTTGTTGGATACCAGGCAGAGGGCACAGCAGGCAGGGATCTGATAGAGAACAAAAGAACAATAACAGTCAACGGAAGGAAGTTCGAGATAGGCATGGCCGTTGAATATTACCACCTATCAGCGCATGCAGACAGGCCGCAGCTCATTAAGTTTATATCGCAGCTTCACGGCCTTAGGAAGATCTTCATTGTGCATGGTGAGAGAAGGAAGTCAGAAGACCTTAAGGAAGCACTGAGGCAGAGATTCAACACGGCTATTCCGACGCTAAAAAGCGAATTCACTATTTAGTTATCTATTTAAAGTTTTCAATGCAAATCTAAATCGCTATTTTGGTGAGACTATGGAAGCGTATTGCATGAAATGCAAGCAGAAGAGAGAGATGAAAGATGTTAAGGAAGTGACGCTGAAGAACGGCAAGAAAGCGTTTGAGGGCGTTTGCTCTGTATGCGGCACCAAGATGTTCAAGATAGGAGGCAAGTGAAAGATTAGCCTTTCTACAGGCGCCCGAAGCAGGGATCGGACCTGCGACCTACTGGTTAACAGCCAGTCGCTCTACCACTGAGCTATTCGGGCTTCTAATGCACAACCATATTTACTTGCAATTATAAATACTTTGCCAGCAGGTGCAGTGCTGCCTGCTAGAAGAACGAAAGTGGCTCAGCAAGATTTATTATCTTCACATAGAGCTGCGAGCCAACATCCATCCCTTCTACAAACTTAACCCTATCCGTAGCATAATCGTAAGCCGCAAAATTTTTCTCCATTTTGTCTGATTCTGCATAGTAGAAGATCCTCTTTTCATCTTCCAGCTCTTCTACTATATCGAATGCGCCAAAGACTGTCCTGCCTTTGTTGTCGAATGCATAGACCTTGCCAAGCTGTGAATCCTCGCCAGTGCTATTGAGCGCTATCATCTTTATTATACTCTGCACGTTCTCGACTCTTATTTTTGTGACGCACTTCGGCTTTATTTCGCTGAGCCTTATCCCGCTTATGTCCATTTTTATGACGTTGATGTAGCGTTCATTAGTCTGTACATTATCCATTGCTGTGAATTCGGCAGCATCCTTGTCTCCATAGTTCAAAGCATACTTGATTATGCTTCCTGTTGCTTCCATTTCTATGTATGGCGCAATTACGGTATTGCCAATCCTCTCGCTAAGCACAAAGAGCCTGTTAGGCATTGAAGTAGTGGCGAAAATTTTCTTGGGTGCACTGAATTCATAAGCATATCGTGCAATGTCTGTAATTGATTTAGCCTTCACAAAATAGAGCGAGATCTCAGCTTTGCCTTCCCTTTTCTCAGCCATGCAACTACCTTCGTGTCATGAGCGCATATAGCCAATCAGCTACTTGCATGACCACATAGCCTGGCTCAAGGATGACCGGCGAGAGCACGACCCCTTGGTTTATTGCTGCATAGTCGTTTGCGAGGCTTGATGAGACTGTAAGCGTGATGTTGTAGCTGCTTCGCAGGCTCTGGCTGCTGGCGGATTCTACAACAAGCCTGAACTTGTAAACGCCAGGTTCGTTGATATATACAGGATATGTGAACTCGCTCGTCTTGCCATGAAGCGCTATCACCTGCACTGGATTGTTGAATGCTGGGAGGCCCTGCGCCGATATTATGAAAGGATCATCTGAGATGCCGGTGTTGTTTATGCTGACAAGCAGGTTCACGGGCTGGCCAGCGCCGGCACGAATGCTCAGCGGCGAGACCCGCAGCATGAAGACGTGCGGCGTGACATTTATGTATGCAGTTATAGTGAGGTTGCCAAGTCTCGAGTAGTTGTTTATATTCACAGCCCTTACCATTACCGCATATGGTCCAACAGTGGCGTTTGGCGAGACAGTTATCTTGAGCTTCATTGGATTCTCATAGAGCGGCGAGGCCTGTGCAGACCATCCCTGTGGGAGCTTCACAGCCTCGAGGGTGTCCCAGCCTATGTTTATGTATGTGCCGCTCGCATTTGTCGTGGATGCAGAAGCAAGGAGATAAAAACTCTCTCCAGGGCCGACATTGCCGAGAAATATGCTGCCATTGTTAGAAAGAATTCCAGAAGCAGGGCCGATTATCTGCAGATACATTGCATTGGCTAAGCCCATCGAAAGCATGAGCATAAGAACATATACAGCCACATAAGCGCGCATAGCATCAAATATAGGGCTACTTAAAAATTATTAAGCTTATTCCTCAAGTAGACAAGAAGCCTATCAACATTTTTTCCAAGCTCTCTCCTGGTGCTGGTGTTGAGTATGAAATAATCAGCATTCCTTACCACAACGCCAAGGCCCATTGATAGTTCCTTCTTCTCCCTGAAGCGGAAATCGCTAAGCGTCTTTGGATCATCAGGCCTGCCACGCGCCTTTATCCTCTCATATCTCATCTTCTCAGGCGCGGTTACAGCAACAACAACAAAGCCAATTCTCTTTGGTGTATTCTTCTTGAAATACTCAACCTCCTCCTTGCGCTTCACGCCGCTTATCACAAAGTCCTTGCCCTTCATCTTTTTTATATCCCTGAGCATATGCTGCGCCACTATCGTGCGCCTGTTATGTGTAAATGCTATTGCGAATGCACGCATGTTTTTGTTTGTTATGGGTATCTTCCTCCTTGCCATCTCGGCCCTTATGACATCGCCCATCTCAAGAGCTTTGAATCCTTTTTTCTCGAGGATCTTTGCAACCTCAGACTTTCCTGCGCCAGGCATGCCAGTGAGCCCTATTATCATGGCATCACAGCTCAATATACCCTGCTTCCGTCCTTTACAGGCTTTTCAGGGACGACCAATGAAAGGACCTCACCGTCTTCAGCCGCAAGAATCATGCCCTCAGAAGCTATGCCAGCAACGTTCTTGGGCTCAAGGTTGAAGACGCAGACTATCTGCTTGCCAAGCAGCTCGTCTTTTAAGTATCTACCTTTTATACCAGCCACTATCGTCTTTTCGCCGAGCTCACCGAAGCTGAGCTTCAGCCTATACATGGGCTTCCTCGCCGCATCATGGTCCTCAACGCTCATTATTCTGCCAACGCGCAACTCTATCTTCTTGAAGTCTTCAATGCCAATCATTGTACCACCAGCCCCGGCGCGTGCGCCGGTTTCAACACAAAATTGAAACGATATTATAAATAGCTTATTGTAGAATTCAAATCTGATGCGATGAGAAGCTTCATCGCCATAGAGATACCAGAAGAGATAAAAAACAAAATAGTTGCGGTATCATCTGCCATAAACGAGCAGGGGATAGCACATACAAGCAAGGCTGCCATGCACATAACCCTCCAGTTTCTTGGCGAACAGGACGAAAAGGGCATTGAGTCCGCCAAAGCTGCGCTTGCTTCTGTGGATGTGGAGCCATTTGACATTTCATTGCGTGGCATGGGTTTCTTCGAACCCAGATTTATAAGGATAGTCTTCATAAACGTTGAAAGTGCTGATAATAAGATCGTTTGGGCATATTCAAAGATAGCCGCTGCCCTTTCGAGAATGGGGGTGAGCTTCGACAAGAAGGAATATGTGCCGCATGTAACAATAATGCGTGTAAAGAAGCTTCAAAACAGGGATGCGCTCATAAATTTTATAAAGGAGCATGAGCTGTATGATTTCGGCAGCTTCAGAGTGGATTCTATATCCCTTAAAAAGAGTCTGCTCACAGCATCAGGGCCCATATATTCAGAGATATATGTGAAGAAGCTTGTGTAGCTACTTCTGCGCGGGCTTGGACCAGTCCTGCCTCTCTACCTTGAGCTCGCCAGGCTTGTATAACCTGTTCTCGAGCAGCAGCTCATAGCTCTGGCCTGTCCTGAGGTCTATTGCAACATGCCTATATTCGTCGCCGAAGATGTCGAGCTCGACAAGGGCGCCGCCCACAACCTTTTTAAGCCTGCTTATGAAGTCTGCATCGCACCTGCTTCCATTGAGAAGCCCGAATATCCTTACTTCAAGGTTCCTGCGCTTCATCTCTGAGAGAAGCCTCCCCATCTTCTCGAAGTTGAACTTCTCTATGCTTGAGGCACGCTCTACTGCAGCCTCGAAGCCGTTCACATTGTATGCAGATACAAGCAGGTCGTCAGCTATGCCCTTTGCTATAATGTACCTTGACGCCCCGCCATCAAGCTTTGCTCTAAAAGCGCCGCCTATATTAATTTCAATTGCCTCGTCTGCAATCTCAGCAATAGAGGAGTGGTCCTTCTCAAATTTTGCAATCCTTAAAGCTATCCTGCTTTTGCCAAAGCCATCTTTAAGCGCGTATTCCTCGAAGATATGCCAAAGATCCATGAATCAATTATTCACTTTCTAATTTAAATAAGTTGGCGCGGCAAACAGTGCTGGAGGTGCGGCTAGCAAAACACATTTTTATAGTTTTGCCTATACAATATACTTCTACTGATTTTAGTTGGTTCCATGAAAATAACGATTTTAGAGGAGACGCCTAATTCGGTTAGGCTAAGGCTTGACGGCGTTGATTATACCTTTGCAAATGCGCTAAGGCGCGTGGCCATAAACAGCGTGAAGTGCTTCGCGATAGACTCTGTCACGTTTTACGAAAACAGCAGTGCAATGTTCGACGAGTACATAGCGCACAGGATAGGGCTGATACCAATTTTAACCCCTAAGGGTAGCAAGGATGAAGACTCAATACTCTTCAAGCTCGAAGCCGAGGGCCCAGCCACTGTCTACTCAAAAGACTTGGAAAGCACAGACCGCTACGTAAGGGTAGCAAACGAGAAGATACCCATAATTAAGCTTGCTGAGGGCCAGAGGATAAGGCTGGAAGGCAAGGCCGTGCTAGGCTCAGCTTCAAAGAGCGCCAAGTTTCAGCCAGGGCTTGTCACATATAAGCAGCTCAGCGAAGACCAGTTCGAGTTTTATGTTGAAACCTTTGGCCAGATGGAAGCAAAGGAGATTTTAAATAGGGCGCTGGAGAATATAAATGAGGGCTTGAAGGTAATAAGCAAGCACCTCAAGAAGTGAGCGGGGGTGGCAGAGCATGGCCAAATGCGCAGGACTGAGGCTCCTGTAGCTTTAGAGCTTGCGTGAGTTCAAATCTCACCCCCCGCATGGTGGTTATATGCGCAGAATAATAGAGAAGTCAAGCATCAGGAAATGGATTGCATCTATAGAGAGCGCAAGGAGCGCCAAGGCGCTTAAGAACGAGAATGCATGGCTGCAGATTGAGAAGCTCATCTCGATGCCAAAGAGGAAGAGGATAGCTCTTAACCTAAAGAAGCTAGAGAGGGTGGCCAAGGATGGCGAGGCCATAGTTGTGCCAGGCAAGGTGCTGGGTGTGGGCACCATCAGCAAAAACATCGAGCTCTGCGCTCTCGAATACTCAGCATCCTCAATAGGCAAGCTTGAAAAGGCCAACTGCAAGATTCTCGGCATAGATGAAATGCTTAAAAAATCTAATGTGAGAATAATAAGGTAGCCAAATGGAAGAGATAGTCATCGACGGCAGTGGAAAGGTGCTAGGCAGGCTCGCGAGCAGCGTAGCCAAGATGCTGCTTGAGGGCAAGAGAGTTGCACTTCTCAATGCGGAAAAGATACTTATAAGCGGAAGCAAGAGCGATATAATAAAGAAATACAAGGCCAGGATAGAGCTCAAGGACAAGGCAAATCCGGAGCACTCGCCATACTGGTCGAGAAGGCCCGACCTTTTCGCAAAGCGCGTCATAAGAGGCATGCTTCCCTACAAAAAAGCAAGAGGGAAGAGCGCATACAGGCTTCTAAGGGTCTACATCGGCATCCCAAGCGCATACGCAAATGCAAGGCATGTCGAGATCGGAGGCAAAAATCCAAAGGAGATGCATGCTGATACTCTTACCATTGGAAGCTTGATGAGGCTGCTCGGTTATAAGGGATGAGGATGGAAGAGGCAGATGCAAATGCTGAAGGGCAGGCCGTTGCGCAGCAGCAGCCCGTAGTGCAGGCCAAGAAGCCTAGGCAGGCTTCACCTAGGAGGAGAAAAGCAAAGCCCATGGTCATACTTACAAAAGGCAAGAGGAAGAGTGCAGTAGCAAGGGTCAGGCTCATCAAAGGTACAGGAAAGGTCAGGATAAATGGCAGAGATATTGCAACGATAAATCCCAAAGAGATAAGGGACCTAATGCTTGAGCCTATAAACTTCTCAGGGATTACAAGGCAGATAGCAGCTAGCTATGACATAAGCGTAAACGTGCACGGCGGCGGGCTAAGTGGCGAGGCCCAGGCCGTAAGGACGGCAATAGCAAAGGCAATAGCCGCAGCAGCAAATTCAGACGTTGTGGCCAAGGCTTACATGAAGCATGACAGAACGCTGCTCATAGACGATGCAAGGAGGGTAGAGCCCAAGAAGTTCCTCGGGCCAAAGGCAAGGGCGAGGTTCCAAACCTCATACAGGTAACGCTTTGGTGATAGAATGATGATACCGGTTAGGTGCTTTTCATGCGGCCAGGTGATAGCAGACAAATGGGAGGAATATGACAGGAGGGTCAACAAAGGCAAAGAGAATGCTGAGAAAGTCTTCGACGAACTTGGCGTCAAGAGATACTGCTGCAGGCGCATGCTCCTTAGCCACGTTGACCTGATTGACGAGATAATGGCGCATGGAAGGATTTAGAAAGTAATAAAAACATGCTCAAAGGAATAGTAATCCATTGGGGTCGTCTGCTAGCTTGGTTAGGCTCTGTGCTTAGGGGGCACATGACCCGAGAAGATTTCGGGAATTCAAATCTCGGCGACCCCGCTTTGGTGAATCAATGGAAAATGAACTCTTGGTTGATCAAAACCTGTATCTTGAGGCAGGCGTGCACATAGGCACAAAGATAAAGACGCCGAGCATGAAGAGGTTCATCTACAAGGTCAGGGAAGATGGCCTCTACCTTCTCAATCTGCAGACTATAGATGAAAGGATAAGGCTTGCGGCAAGGATGCTAGCAAAGTATGAGCCCAATGAGATAGTTGTCACGGCATCAAGGGTCTATGCAATAGCCGCTGCATCAAAGTTTGCAGAAATAACAAAAGCCAGATTCATAGGAGGCAGGGTCTTGCCAGGTATCTTCACAAACCAGTACAGGGATGATTATTCAGAGCCATCAATTCTATTCGTGAATGACACGAGGAATGAGAGGCAGGCAATAAGGGAGGCGAACAAGACAAACATACCCGTTGTTGCGCTCTGCGACACAGACAACTGGGTCAAGTATGTAGACCTGATAGTGCCATGCAACAACAAGGGCAGGAAGTCCCTAGCAATAATCTACTACCTCATATCAAGGGAATTCCTGAAGGAGAAAGGCTTGATAAAGTCTAACGAAGAATTCAACTACAAGATACAAGACTTCGAGGCTAAGGCTGAGATGAAGGCGTAGTGATTGATGGGCAAGATAAGGCTGCAGGCTGCTGTCGACTTCATGATGAGTTATGGCATAGCTATACTGATTATCACAATTGCTATAGGTATTATCTACAAGGTTGGAGTGCTTAACCCAAGCCTAACGCCGGTTTCATGCACGCCAGCACCTGGCTTTTCATGCGGCCTCTTCTCAATGAACAGGAGCGGCGCACTCTCAATAGAGCTGGCCCAGGCCAGCGGCGCGCCAATAATAATAAATGGCGTCGCATGCTCGAGCGGAATCAACCAGACGAGCATGTTGCCGGCATACGGCAACATTTACGTTACTTCTAATTCAGCATTTTATCCTGCAAATTCGTATCCGATAGCATTGGGCACTCTGCAGATGTACAGCGGCACAAGCTACACCTTCAAGGCATATTGCTACGGCGCGGGCGGCATAGCAACAGGCAGCTACGGCAATGTGTTCTTGGGTTATGTCTGGGTAAATTACACAGTGCAAGGCTATGGAAGGATAACGCAGCAGGTCGCAACAATAACAGTAAAATACACCTGATTTTTTGGGCGGGCAAAGCTTTTATATGGTTTGTGCACTATACAAATTGCATTTGCATTAGCTCTGATCGTCTAGTCCGGTTAAGGATACAGCCCTCTCGAGGCTGGGACCCGGGTTCAAATCCCGGCCAGAGCATTCGTATTTTGCACTCTCTATTAAGCTTTTAATATTTTTATGCATTATCAACATGAGACTATGCAGAAGACAGGAGCAGGAAGTGTTTTGAAGCGCTCAAGGATTTTTAAAAGTGGGATAAACAGACGCGCAATGAAGGCTGCGCGAGAAAGCATAGCTCTTCTT
>JAVZDR010000012.1:0-15549 GCA_038873795.1 Candidatus Micrarchaeaceae archaeon
GCAACTCTGCCACTTTTGCCTTCCTCAATGAAGCATTGACAACCTTTGCTATGCCTATTTCCTTCAGCATATTCCTTGTTACCTGTGCGTCTGCGGCTGTCGTCGGCTTCCTCACGCCTATTGAACATACGTCCTTGTAGGGCTTTATCGATTCTTCGTATGTGCCTATCCTCCTTGCAGCAGCTATTATCTCTTCCTTGTCGAAGCCTATGAGCGGCCTCAATATGGGCATCTTTATGCCGAGCTCAGATGCGTGTATGTTTGCTACAGTCTGCGACGCCACCTGGCCCAGGCTCTCTCCAGTTATTATTGCGCTTGCTCCCTCTCTCTTCGCTATCTTTGCCGCAAGCCTGAATAAGAATGCCTTGAAAAGCACAGCCTCGTAGGACCTGCTCACCTTCATAGCAGCCACCTGGAAAATGTAGCCAGGTATGTAGTATACTTTAGCGCTGGAGTACTTTGCAAGCATCTCAAGCAGCCTTGGCACCTTTGTTGCCGCAATCTCGTCTGCGCTTTTGAATGCATGCACATGCATGTATACTGGCGCTATGCCTCTCTTCATTGCATACCATGCTGCCACAGGCGAATCTATACCGCCAGAAAACAGGACCACGCCCTTGCCACTGCTCCCCACAGGGAGGCCCCTTGCGCACTCCTCTATGCTTGTGTAGATGTATGCAGCATCCTTGGAGACGTTTATGAAAATCTGCGAATCGTAAACATTGTTAGATACATCAATGCCGTGCCTTGCAGCTATTTTTGCGACACTTCTCATTATCTTTATGGAATCGAACGGCAGCTCCTTGTATGATCTATGTGCATTTATTTTCATGGCCTTGCTTCCGCTAGCCTTCATTTTTGCTATATAATCCTCGGCAAGCTCTTCTATTTTGTCGAGCTTCGGCTCCGTTGTTGTGGCAATGTAGCATATGCTCAGGCCGAAGATGTTTTTAAGCTTGCCCTTTATTCTTTCCAAGGAGTTTGCATCGGCATGTATGACGAGCCTGTCGTACTTGTTATCGAGCCTGTAGCTTTCGCCTGCAAGCGCCAAGCTTATGTTGCGCAGCAGGATCCTTATGAAAGAGCCCCTGTTGCGGCCCCTGAGCCAAAGCTCCCCAAACTTAGCCACCAAGACCTCTTCCATCCCTTCACTGGCAAATCAGAAGTGCTATTGAACAGATTTGAATTCCTTTGGGCTTACCTTCCTCTTCATCTGGTCGTACCTCATGCACCTTCTTGAGCAGTAGTGCCTCACCGCGCCGGTGCGCTTGACGAAGATTATGCCCTTGCCCTTCTCTATCTCCCTTGAACAGTATGAGCACTTCACGCAATTACCTACTTTACTGTGACAGCATGTGCCTCCCTGCTTGTATCTGGCAGCCTTATTATATCGCCAACCTTCACCTTGCCTGTCACATTCCTCCTTATGACCCTGCCCTTGTCCTTTGTCCCCTCAAGTATCTTGCACATTACCTGCTTAAGCTCACCATATATGCCTGTCCTCACGTTGAGGATCTCTACCACTTCTGCAAGGTAGCCGTCAAACTTGCTTTCTTCAGCCATTCATTCACTTCTTTTTCTTTTCTGGCTGCGATGGCTTCTGGGCTTGCACTGCTTCTCCTTTGGCTGCGCCGGCCTGGGCGCCCGCAGCTGCGGATCTTCCAGTCACCTTTGCTATCACCTCCTTGGCCACAGCCTCGCCATTGCCGAACTTCTCAATCGCAACAGACGCGCAGCTAACATTCAGCCCTACGGCCTTGCCAAGGTCCCTCTTTGTTGGCACATAAACGAAAGGCACCTTCCTCTGTTCGCAGAGCATCGGTATGTGCATCACAACCTCCTCTGGCTCAACGTCCTCAGCTATCACAACAAGCTGGGCTATGCCACGCTCTATGCTCTTGGTTGTTTCATTGGTCCCTTTCTTTATTGCGCCGCTCTGCATCGCGAGCCTTACAGCATCGTATGCTTTGTCTGCAACCTCCTTTGTCACTTCAAATTTCACGTATGACTTTGCCATATAATTCGCCTCATCTCATTGGTTTATAATATATCAGCGCAAACCTATATAAATCTCAGTCCAGGAACTGCTGCGGCGCAGGTGGCTCTGGTGGCTGCCCCTTCCTCTTCCTTATCTCCCTCACCACCTCTTCCTGCAGATCGCTAGGAAGCTTCTCGTAGCCTGCATATTCTGTATACCATATGGCCCTGCCCTTAGTAAGGCTTCTGAGGGTGTTTGAAAAGCCCTTTATTACCTCAGCAACTGGCATCTTTGCTATTATGGTTGCCTGCTCGTTCTCCTGCTGCACCTCTAGTATCTGGCCCCTCTTGCTTTGAAGCATGCCTATTATGTCTGACATGTATTCCTGTGGTGTGTTTATGGTGTATTTCTGCTTGGGCTCAAGAAGCTTCACTCCTGAGATAAGCATGCCAGCATATATTGGCCGCCTTATTGCTGGTATTATCTGTGCTGGGCCCCTGTGCACAGGGTCTTCATGTATTGTGGCATCTGTTATCAGCACCTTCACGCCAGTGCATTTCTCCCTTGCGAGAGGTCCGTCTGCCATGGCCTCCTCAAATCCGTCTATTAGCAGTTCCATGACCTCATTCATGTACTGCACGCCGTGGGTCGCATCTATCAGCATGTTTTTCTGGTATATATCGACAACGCCTTTGGCCTCATCCCTGCTCATTCCAGCCTTGACAAGGGTCTCGACGTACTGCTTGCCCTTTGGCTTGCCATCCCTGATCTCGCCTGAATCAATCAGGTCGCCTACGCTTTTCTCCAGAGGAGCAACGTTTATGTAGAATCTCGAATGCTTGTTGGGCGCTTTGCCTTCCACGCCCTTTGTCTCCTTCTCTATTGTCTCCCTGTAGACGACTATGGGCTCGCTCGTCGTTATTGGTATGCCGTATGTATCCCTCACCTTTGTCTCTATTATCTCAAGATGAAGCTCACCCATGCCGCTTATCTTGTGCTCGCCAGTTTCTTTGTCTATCTCCACCACTATTGTAGGGTCGCTCTTGGCGAGGTCATGCAGGGCCTCTATGAGCCGCGTTGTGTCCCTTGTGCTCTTCGCTTCTATTGCCTTTGTCACAACCGGGGGTGAATAGTGCCTTATCTGCTCGAACGGCTCCATCGGGACCTCGCTGGCTGTGCCGCCTATGGTTGCGCCGCTGAGCCCGACTATAGCAGCTATGTTGCCTGCTGGTATGCTCTCGACCTGGACCCTGTCAGGGCCCATGTAAATGCTCACGTTCTGGACTTTCTGAGGCTCTGGCTTGCCACTGACATAGAGCATTGTGCCCTTCTTTACTGTGCCTGCAAAGACCCTCCCTATTGCGACTTCCCCGGCATGCGGGTCTTCGGTCAAGCCAAATATCGCTATGCATGCTGGGCCATTTGCGTCAACATTGATCATGGCTTTGCCTTCAGTGCTTTCATAGTCGCCCTTCCAGACTCTTGGTATCCTGTATGGCTGCGCAACTTTAGGCGAAGGTAGGTGTTCAACTATCATTGCAAGCACAGCTTCATCTATCGGCGCTATTTCCTGGAGCTTCTGCTCGTCGTTCTTTGCTGTATACTCATAAATCTCCTTGAAAGTGACCTTGTACTTCTCCATTATCATCTTTGATATTGCCCACTTCTTGTATGCTGAGCCTATGCAGACGCTCCCGTCTTCTACGCTGACGTGCCACTTGCCAGCAAACTCCTCTGGCGCATACCTGTCTATGAGCTTGTTTATGTTGACTATGAGCTCAAGAAGCCTGGTGTAAGTCTCCTGCATTGTGAGCCTGAGCTCGTTGAGCAGCCTATCGACCTTGTTTATGAATAGGACAGGCTTGGACCTCTCCTGCAGGGCCTGCCTCAGGACTGTTTCTGTCTGCGGCATTATGCCTTCCACAGGATCGACAACCAAAACGACGCCGTCTGCGGCCCTCATCGACCTTGTTACATGGCCGCCAAAATCCACGTGGCCTGGGGTGTCTATGAGGTTTATTATGTAGTCCTTGCCTCTGTATGTGAATGCAAGCGAGATGTTTGCCGACTTGATCGTCATACGCCTGTCCTTTTCTATAACGTCATAATTGGTGTAGAGGATCTCGCCAGCAACGCTCTTTGCTATTATGCCGGCGTTTGCAAGAAGAGAGTCTGTAAGGGTTGTCTTACCATGGTGGACGTGCGCTATGATGGCTATGTTCCTTATGTTGTCGGCATCGCTCATCAGCTTATTGACTTCCTCTGCCACTAGCTCCTTTCTAACCATAAGAATCACACTACCTTGCGCTCTTTGCCATGCGCTCAGCATTTATCCTCTGCTTTATAGCGTAGCTGTTCGGGTCGTTGTTTGCGGCAAGCATTATCTCGTTTGCAAGGGCCTCGGCAAGCGATGTCTTTTTGTTGAATGCACCAAGGATGCTCGCAAGCGCCAGGTTTCTCAGCGCAACATCTAGCCTCCTCTTGGAGCTTATGTCGACAGCCACATTATAGGCTATGCCGCCGTATCTTACCCTTGTTGTATCCTCTATGGGAGCAGCATTGCTCAGAGCATCTACAAGCTTCTGCACTGGATTTGCATTCGACTGCTTGCTGACTATCTCGAATGCCTTCTCGACTATGTGCATAACCTTTATCTTCTTGCCCTGTAGCTTGCCTTCTGTGCGGACAACCCTGCCGCCTACTTTTCCGCCTGTGCCGCCACGCATGAGCTTGTTGACAAGCCTTTCAACTATGCCAACATGCGCTGAATAATAAGCATTGTCCTTCCTTCTGCCAAAGGTGTTGGGATACTCTTTCTGCAGAAGGTTGATGTAATTTGCTATGCTCTGGTCGCGCACAACCACATCCTTGAGACTGTATTTCCCGAAAAGAAGCTCCTCCCGCTGCGCCTCTGAAGCTGCAGCCTGCTGCGGGGCAGATCCTGCCTGTTTGCGGCTGCGCTGCCTTGGCTTGGCTGCTGCAGCTGGCTTTTCCTGTTGCGCTGGCTCAACGGCGCTGCCTGGAGCCACTGCTGGAATATCCTGCCCCATATTTTGATTATTTGGCTTCTCTTCCGCCATTCAATCATCTCTTCGGCTTCTCGATCCTGCCCTTTACTATCTCGATGAGCGGCGCATTGTTCACAGCCACAACCCTGTACTTAAGTCCTGGTATGCTACCCATCTGGCCGCGCTGGGAACCGCCAAGACCCTGTATTGTCACTTCGTCATGCTCATCTATGAAGTTTATCGCGCCATCGTATGGGACATACGCCCCGACAGTCTTGCCATTCTTTATAAGCTGCACCTTCACGCACTTTATCTGCCCGGAATGCGGCTGCTTCTGCGCAAGTATGAACTTCTGAAGGACTATGGCTCTCGCCATGGGCGCTATGCCAACAGGGTCGTACTTTTTCTTGAGCTTGAAATACTTCCTCTTCCAAGATTTTTTGAGAAGCCTGTCCCGTTTCCTCTTCTTCAATATAACCTTAGCAGCAAATTCTCCATTAGCCAATCAATCACCATATGTTTCATTGAGTATGTTTGAGTTTCCTGGGTCTATGATGGCAAGGGCATTTATTGAGTAAGGCTTGCCGCAGGCCGCGCCAAGCTCGAGGGAGCTGCCCTCGAAGCGCACAAGCCTGAGCCCTGAAACATTGCACATATGCAGTATGTCGCCGATGATATCCTTCTTGCCTTTTGTGGCTATGATTATGGCCTTTGCTGAATTGTCATTCATGCTCTTTATGGTTTCTTTCGCTCCTATCGCTACCTTGCCTGTATCGACAGCAAGCCTTATGTCCCTAGCCAAGTCAGCCATTGTATCATCGAGATGGATAATTATGTAGCGTCATCATTTTTATTACTTTGCCATCTAAGCCGTTGCCTCAGGGCAGACCAAACTGCGCCGATTGGGCGACGAGAGAGCCTTACAGGACAAGGCTTAAGCAACTATTATGGTATTATACACAAAAGTATTTAAAGTGTTTTTCATTCCAGTTTGCCGAGGTGTGCTGCGCTTATAATACATTGCGCGCCATCAGACCTTTACATAGTTATTCGCCCTAGAAAGAGCCCTTTTGAGAAGGTAATTTTGTATTTCCTGCCAGTCCTTCATGTAAAGAATGTTGCCATGGCTGTTAGCGCCATTTGTGAAAAACTTCTCGTTCCAGGGCTGCCTGAGCATCAGTATTGTTATGCTCGGTGGCATTTCGGCTGCGAGCTCGTAATAATCCTCTATATGGATGCTTGCAACGTTCTTTATCTTTTTGATCTGCTTGTCGAGATGTATCAATTCGTCGTAAGAGATGTCATTCTGCTCCAACCAGCTTCTGATCTGCTCATCTTTGCCGACTGTTGCGGTGACGATCCAAATGTAATAGTAATCGCGCAGGCTCCTTATTATTTCTGGTATCCTTTGATCTTCAAGCTTTATCTCTTTGTAATTTGCCCATGCATCCTTGAAATAGGCTATAATTCTGCTCCATTTAAGGTCATTGTATGGGCCTGTCTTTCTCAGATCATAATATCCAAGCTCCTCTTTTCTCACAATTTTTTTGAGCTCCTTGCTGCGCAGCTCGTTGGCTGCAGTAACAAGGTCGGCAAGGACACCATCGAGGTCTATGCTGAGAATTTCCTTCTCCGCAGCCATCAAAATCAACCTTATTTTGGGCAGAATATTTTATATGCTTTATCTTCAAGGATGTTACGTTGCCGAAAAATTTGCAAAATTAGCAGCCAGCTGCGGCGGCGCCAGCACTACTTTGCCAAGATCGAATTTATCCTTTATGCCCATGTGTTTTCATGGCGCCGACGTTCGCTCCGCATTCCCGAGGAATATTATTTGCCGTCGTTGTGCGCCTCAGATATCTCGTTGCCTCCTCTCAATGCGGCTTATGTATAGGTTTGCGCTGATCTTTTCAATTTGTATGCAAATTGAAAGTGTTGCATACTAGTGCAGTATGGTCTGGTTGCATCCCTGCGGTGCTGCGAACTGCCCGCTTATTATAAGCTTAAGATAGCCTATTGCCGGCACATCTGCAATTACCCTTCCGATTATGCTGCCATTTGATGGCGGGTAGTTGGCAAATTCTATGTCAAGCGCCTGGTTGTTGTCGCCTTTTGTAAGGAAGTAGTATGCGTTGCCAACGCGGATTGCGGCGAAGACCCTATGTATTATGTCGCCGCTGAAAGAGTCCTGGCCTGTTGTCCTGTATACAATTATTGGCATAGAGTAGTTTGCATATATTGTTTTGTTGAGTATGCTTATAGATGAGGTATAGACCACATTCATAAGTCTGCCGCCTATTGTAATGTTGCCTATTGAGTAGTAGTACTTTATAATATTGCCTCCCTGGCTAGGCACATAGCATTTGTAGTAGTTATATCTCTGGCCCATGTAGCTGTAATCCGAGAGGCACTTTGTATTGTAAAGGCCTATGCCATAGCTATTTGGGCTTGCACCAATTGGCAGCAAGTATGATATATTAGATTTGTTGTCTTTTGCATATGCATAATATGCGAGAAATTCATTGGCCATGCCACTTTCTAGTGAGCTAAACTCTGCGCTGCTGAGGTTTACAACAGGGATATGCGCGCTCTCAACAAACCCTGTGAAGTTTGGTATTCCATGCAGTACCACAATGTCGCCCCTGTGCAGAACTGGCAGCATGCTGCAGCTTGCAACCGCATCAATTGGTGCTGCCGTGCCAAGGTAAAAAACCAGCAGAATCCATATGGCTGCGACTGTGCCTAGCGCAAGGGCTATTTCCAGCGCGGTCTTCTTCTTTCCCTCCCTGCTTATGCTCTCCCTGGTCTCAGCAACAAGTATCGCGATTATCAATATAAATATAAGCAGGCCTACTACCTGGTTTTCGGTCAGCACATACACAGCAATCGAGATTATAAGGATTGCATACAGAATAGGCATCAGGCCGCCTTTTTTCCTGACGCTGCGCTGCCGCGCAGTTTTCCTATCTCTTTCCATCAGCCTGACCTTTTGCCTTGTTTATGAGAGACGAAACCTCAACTCCAAAGACCCTTGAGGTGTTGTTTGACATCGCAACCCCTATAACTGTTTCTGCTTCTGAAATCAGGGAATCGTTGTGGCTCACGACTATGAACTGCGCATTCTTGCTCAGTTCCCTCAGGAGCTTGGAGAGCTTCTTAGAGTTCTCCTTGTCCAAGGCTGCATCTATTTCATCGAAGATATAGAGCGATGAGGGTTTGTACATGTGTATCGCGAAGACGAGGGTTATGAGTATGAGCGTCTTCTCGCCTCCGGAGAGGCTCTCGACCCTCTTTGAGATTCCATTGTTGCGGATCTTTATAGAGAGGTTGCTCTCAAAAGGCGATTCTGGATTGTCGAGCTCTATCTCTGCGCTTCCTGGAAGCATGTAGCTGTAGAGCTTTGAGAAGTTTGCGCTTATGTTGTTCAGCGCCTCTGTGAATACATTCAGCTTCTTTGAATCGACCTCGTCAATCATCCTCATTATGGCCTGCCGCTCTGATTCGAGGGTTTCGAGCTTTGCGTAGACCTCATCGACAAGCGCCTTCTTCTCATTGTATATTTCAGGAGCCTTCATATTTACCGAGCCAAGCTCATTGAGCTTTGCTGTTGCTATTGCTAACTGTTTGCTCAGCTCTTCGGCGTCGCCAGCTATCAGTTCGACATCATCGCCGCTGTATGTGGAAAGCTCTGCACTAATATCGTTGAGCCTTGTTTCGACCTGGCTCTTCTTGAGCTTAAGGTCGTTGAGCGAAGACTCTGCGCGCTCGAGCTTTGCGCTCAGCATGCCCTTGTTTGAGCTCAAGTTCGCTATCTCTGCGTTTATCTGCTCGAGTTCTGCATATGCCTTCTTGTTGGATTCGCTGCTTTCCTTTATTTCTACCTCGAGCGACTCCGCCAACTTTGCTATCTTTTCCCTTGATAGGGATTTCGCGTCAAGCATGTCCTTTGCGGCCTTAATCTCGTTGAGCTTTGAGCGCAGGCTTTCTGATATTTCTGCATTCTTTTCAGCAAGTAGTTGGTTCTCCTTCTCTACCCCAGCGCGCCTTATCTTAAGATCTTCTATCTCGCGCCTCAGCGATTCTACGTTTTTCATTGATGCTTCAGCACCATCGATCCTGGCTTTCACAGACTTTGGCGCGCTGCCATAGATCTCGTTCTCTATGCTCTGAAGATGTTTTATTCTTTCCAGTGTGCTCTCTAAGTCCTTGCTGCAGACCTGCGCGTCACTGCTTGCAGAATCAGAGCCTGCAATTGCTGCATCTCTTGCACTTTTGAGCGACTTCAGTGCGTCGGCTGCGTTCCTTATAGCAACGTTGAGCTTCTCAGCATCATCAAGGCGCGACTTGTATGTAAGCTCCTTAAGCGCAAGCTCCTTCTTCTTGGCGAAGATGCTGGCTGTTGCGTCGTTTGCTATCTTTGCAAGCTCCTTGTGCCTCGCCTCTAGGTCTGCTAGCTGCTTTTCAATGTATGCCAAGGGTCTCACCTGCCTCTTCATGTAGCCGCCTGAGACTATGCCTGACTGTTCTACAAGCTCGCCGTCAATGGTAACGTACCTTCGCCTGCCTATCCCTGATCTTTTGGCTTCGTCAAGGGAATCTACAAGATACGTGTTGCCGAATATGTATTCAAATACCTTCTTGAATCTCTCATCGAATTTTACCAGGTCTATTACTTTCTTGTGCTCTGCGTCATCGACCTGTGCCGCAGTCGATATCTCACTTATTGGTATGAATGTGGCCCTGCCAAGCCTGTTGGTCTTCATGTAGTCTATAATGCTGCTGGCTGTTTCTATGCTGTCGACAACCAGGTAGTCGAACTTACCGCCTGCAGCCGCCTCGACAGCATTGGCGTAAGCATCTTCATACGTGCAGAGCTGGGCTGCACGACCGTAGAAGCCATTTTTAGGTCCGAATTTTTGGCCCAGTTTATCGTCAATGCCACCTGATCTCGAGTAGGCTATGGCTCTCTGTTCCCTCAGCTCAAGTATTTTGCTCTCTATCTCGCTGATTTCTTTGCCTGCGCCAAGGTCTGATTCGAGGGCTGCGATTTCCTTCTTTGTCTTTTCGATTTCAGATCCAAGCGCATCAATTTCTAAGCGCAGAGCCCCTATCGACATTTTTGCATCGCTTATCTCCTTTTCCTTTGCCGAAATCTGCTTCTCAATTTCTACGGCCCTTGCCTTGTAGGAATCGCTCGCGGCTACGGCGTTTGCATACGCTTTCTGCAGTGCTGTAAGCTTTTCCTCAAGGTCTCTTATTTCTTTGCCTATCTCAGCCAGCCTAGAGATCCTACCATCTTCGCCGGTATCGAGAGCCATAGTTTCAAGAGACTTAGATTTCTCATCGATCTGGGTGTCTAGTTCGCCCATCAGCCTTGTGTTCAAAATTATCTTCTCGTTTGTTTCAGCAATCTTCTTTTTTGATTCTTCAACCATCAGCTCAGCATCCCTTATCGAGCCACTTAACGAATTTATTTCAGCATCTATTGTAGCAAGCTGCACCCTAAGCTCACTCAGCCTCCTGCTTGATTCACCGGCAGAACCTGTAGCCCTGTTCAGGTCTTTTGTTGTCTGCTGCGCCTTCTCGCTGAGGGCATTTATCACAGCGTTAGAATCATCTATCGACTTCCGTAACTTGCTTGCCTCTTCCTCAAGCGCAGATATTTCCCTTACATAGGAATCGTAATCCTTGCTCAAAACCTCCTTTCTAATAGAAAGTATGCTGTAGTTGAGCGACCTTATCCTCTTCCTTAGTTCTGTGTACTTTTCTGCAGCCTCCTTTTCCTTCTCTATTTCTTTGAGGAAGCCTAGCCTCTCGTTGAGCATTATCTGGGCCTCGCCTATCTTCACATTGACTTTATCTAGCTCGCCCAGCGCCTCCTTTTTCTTTTCTTCGAACTCGCTTATGCCTGAGGCAATCTCTATAAGCCCACGCCTTTCCTTCGGGCTCATTTCTATTATCCTGTTTATCTCGCCCTGCGTTATTGTGTTAGTTTCATTTGCATCTATCTTATACCTTTTTAATATCTCGATGACATCATGCATGCTGAGCCTCTTTCCCGAAGCCCTGAAGATGCTCTTGCCATCAGCCCTTATTACCCTTACAACCTCGAGCCTCTCGTCGCCATCGAAGAGAGCCCTGACATAGGCCTTTGGCGTTTTCTTCCTATTAGCGCTCTCATTTATCAGAGACTCAAGCCTTTCGACACGCAGCCTATGCAGTGCACTTTCACCAAGGGAAAAGAGAATGGCGTCGCAGATATTGCTCTTTCCGCTTCCATTGGGCCCCACTATGCACGTGAATCCCTTGCTAAACGTCAGCTCCGCATGCTGGAATGATTTGAACTTGTGCAGAGTAAGCTCTTTAAGGTAGATCAAGCAAGCACCGGTCGCTAGAAGATATTGGCACTCTATATTTTTATGCTTTACGCATTGGCTTCAATGTATCGTCTATAAGCTCTTCGCAATGCAAAACTGTATACGGAAAACACAGCATCCCACAGTTGAAGCGTGTGGGTTTCCTCCTTCAGCAGGCTATGCACCGCGCTTGCGCAGCTCTCTCGCCATATGCAAGGATATCGCAGCTTGCAACAAAGCAGAGGTCGTGATTCCAACGAGCTTGCCGCCGCTTGTGACCGCTGCTATGCCTATGTCACCGCTTTCCATTGCTGAGAGTGCGTCGGCAACGCCTATGCTTGCGCTTACCTTCGGTATTGGCATGGCGAGATCGCGCGCATATTTTGCTGAAGCGACCTTTGTCTTTCTGAATACGTCAACATAGTAGTAGTTGCTCCCAATCTTTGTTATTACCACGTGCTCCCCGCTGGCTTTTATCGCCTTAAAAATTTCGCCCAGCGCTGCAGCGCTCCTCACAAATGTGAACTTCCTTGTAACGAAGCTGCCCACGTGTAGCCCTCTTGTGTCCCTCTTTATTATTGCGCTCTCCTCTTCAGCCTTAGTCCCACTATATAGGAACATGACTGCTATGAAGTTAAGCATCGCTACGAATTCCTTGTAAGGCAGGGAGTAGCTCGGCCAGAAAGCTATGAATGCAATGGTTCCTACCACAATAAGGGCCATTGTGTACTTGCTCGCCTTTACGACCATCATTGTCGAGTCGAAGAAATTGTGCTTCCTCTGGAAGTAGCTTCTGAATATCCTGCCGCCGTCCATTGGGAATGTTGGAAGTAGATTGAAGACACCAAGAAGGATATTCATAAGGAAGAGGATCTGGAATGTTTGCACAACAAGGCCTGGCGGCGAGATCGCTGCAAGCATCCCAAAAACGCCGCTAAGGAAGAGGCTCATTATAGGGCCTACTATGGATATCCTAAATTCTTTTTCTGGGCTAACCGAAAGCATGTCTATTATTGATGCGCCCGCTATTGGGGAGAGCACTATCCTCTTTACCTTTATCTTATTTCTCTGCGATGTTATAGAGTGCGCAAGCTCGTGGAGAAGCACGCACGCAAAAAGGAGCACCATCAGCATGAATACATAGAGGCTTATCAGCAGCGTTAGAAGTATGAGCAGCACGAGCGTCCAGTGCAGCGAAACCTTTATCCCGAATATAGTGCCTATATTAACCTCGCTGGCCATCGCATCTATTTAATTGTTTTTGGCAAAATATATAACATTGTTGCTATGGAGAGCAAGATCCTTTTCGTAAACAACGAGCCTGCGCTGCTTGTGAAAAAGGAGAGATGCATTGTTGCTGGGGACATGCACATAGGCATCGAGCTCAAGCTAATGGAAAAGGGCATAAACCTGCCTAACCTTGCAGAGGCAATGGGCAAGAAGCTCTATGGCATTGCAAAATCTGCTGGAGCAAGGAGGATTGTGCTTCTTGGCGACGTGAAAGAGAGCATCGGCTATCCCGTGCATGAAGAGGAAGAGGCACTGGGCAATTTCTTTGGCAGTATACGTGGCATCAGGGTTGATGTAACGAGGGGCAACCACGACGGCCATTTGGAAAGGGTATTTTCATCTTTAGGGATAGACGCAGGCATAAGCGATGAGATTCTGTTTGAGGATGCGGCTCTACTGCACGGCAATGCGTGGCCCTCAGAAGGGGCAATGCAGAAGGACTACATAGTGGTGGCACACGGCCACATAGCCATTGATGTTGGAGGAGTCCTAAGCAAGGCATGGCTGATAGCCAAGGCAAAGAATCCAGAAGCCGAATATGAGAAGTACAACAGGCACGCCAGGCTTGTTGTTGCGCCGCCGTTCAACGAGATGATGGTAGGGAGCAGAATCTCTGCAAATACTATAAACTACATACCGCTGCTAAAGCGCGGCGTCTTCGGCTTTGAGAGTGCAGAGCTGTTTTCACTTGACGGAGCAAGCCGCGGAACAGTGAAAAGCAACATACGCGCAGCTTCTACTTAGGCTTTGCATTGCTTTTCCTCTTTGCCGCTGACCTCATTCTTCTCACTGCGATAAATGCTATTATTATCACTGCAATGGCTATTATCACAGCTGTTGTGCCATAGCCGCTGGAGTTGCTGCTCCCTGTGCCGACAGTTGCGTAGTAGTTGTTAGAGCCATAGTAGACCTGGTTTGTGGCGCCATTTGGCTGCTTCCATTGCTCATATATGCTCACCGGATAGCTGCCCGCCACAGCATGGGAATCTACGCTCACAAGGAACGTAATATTGGCGCTCTCCCCCGGCAAGAGCTGGGGCAGGTAAAAGCTGTTGTCTACAGGAGTTATTGGGTATATGCTCTGCAGAGTGAATGAAATGCCTGTTGCAGCCTCGTTGCCAGTATTCTTTACCACGTACTTTATCGGTAGATTAGTTGCGCCTGGGAGGAGGTTGCTGCTGCTCCCTTCTATAACAAACTGCGCCGCAGGTGCAGCACTTATGCTCTCATTTTCAATGGCTCTGTAAAGATTCTTGTAGTTTGCGGAATAATAGGAAACATTCGCTGAAATGTAGCCACTGCCGGCTATGCTCCCATTTGGGGCTACAAAAATTGCACCCGTGAAAGCCTGCCCTGGCTGCACTGCGCCATAGAAGAACCTGCTTATGGCACCTATTATTGATATTGACTTTGTGCCTTCAAAGCTTACGCTGACATTCTTTGCTTCGCCTGTGCCTATATTCTCTACAGTGAATTCAAGAGTCTGGTTGTAGCCGTTGAGCAGCTCCTGCGGCATTGCTGCGGTGAGGCTTACCACTATCTCAGGCTGGTTCAACACAATGCTCAGCGGCATATATAATGTCTCGTTGTAAAGCTTGCCAGTATCAGAGTAGTAGCTTATGCTCAGCGGCACTGTGTATGTGCCACTTTCTATGTATTTGCTCGCCTGGAGCGTCTCTTCTATATTCGCGCTGCCGCTGCTTGGCAGGACCGCTATTGCAGCTTTTGTATTGCCCACCACTGTGAAGTTGCTGTTGCTGCCAAAGCATGCAGTCACGTTCTTTGCAATGCCGCCGCCATTATTCTGCAGGGAGATGCCAAGGCTGAACTGCTGGCCAGGAAGTATAGGCGTAGACGATGCTATGCTTGCAACAATGTGGGGAAGCCCATGAACAAATATTGTTATTGGCATCTCTGATTCGCTTGACACTTCCTGGGTGTATGATGCCAAGCCGCTTGATGTTGTCACAAGTGTCTGATAATTAGCAACTAGGTAGAGTGTGTATTCGCCTGTAGGGGCATCGCTTGGTATGCTTATATTGTAGAAGAAGTAGCTGCCTAGGTTGTTGTATAGGCCTTGGCCCATTGTGCTTATAAGCACACTCTTCTGGGGCGAGAAGTTAAGCAGGGGATACGATCCCTGGAGCTGCAGATTGACATTCTGAAGCTCATTGGTATAGGAATTGTAGAGCTGGAACGAGATGGTCACGTTGCTGCCCGCAACTACAGGATTTGGGTATATCTGGAGGTTTGTGATTGAGAGGGCCCCACTACCTGCGTTTCCCTGCGCATATGACAAAGATGGCAGCAATAATGCTGCAAGCACAGCGAATGCAATTTGCATCAATCTCATTTTTCACACCTATTCTATTGTTCTCTTAAACATCACAAAGCTCAGGGCCAGCATCAGTGCGGCGAAGCCCACGAGCACCGACAAGTCAAGCACGGCAGCGCTCAATGGGTAGTAGCCCGCTATCATTACATACCTTATGCCCTGCACCGCATACGTCATAGGATCCACAACGCTTATGCTGCGGAGGTACCAAGGAAAGTTTGAAGCAGGGAAGAACGCGCCTGAAAGGAACCAAAGCGGAAGCAAGACAGCGTTTGAAAATATGGCAAATACTTCGACGCGCCTGACCTTAGCGGCAAGCGCAGTTGTGATGCCGCCGAAGCCAAGGGATGTGATAAGCACAAGCACTACTATCCATAGGTAGCCAAGCGCGCCCATTGCTACGCCAGCTCCATCAAGCAGACCTATGCCGAGGGCTATCACGCCATATATCAAAGACTGAAAGGTGCCTGAGAGTATCTTGCTAGATATTACAGAAAGCTTGTTTATAGGAGCTATGAGAAAGCTCTTGAGGTTGCCGAGCTCCCTATCCATTATCATTGTCATCCCGCCGCCAAACGTGGC
>JAVZDR010000013.1:0-14421 GCA_038873795.1 Candidatus Micrarchaeaceae archaeon
TTGCCGTATGCCTTGAGAAGCTCAGGCTTCTTTATTGCAAGTATTATGTTCTCATAGATCATTCTCTTCTCCTTCTCCATGCCTACTACATCCTTGAATGTTATGTTGGATTTGTACCACTTTGTCTTCTTTATCTGGCCCTCCACAATCTCGCTTTCCTCAACCTCTGCTTTTGAAGAAGCTACACGGCTTGGTTTGATCCCGCCTATTTCTATCTCCTGGGATATTTTGTTTTTGAGCTGCTCCAATCTTGATTTTGCCTCAGCATAATTTGGATTGTTTGAGAGTGCCTTTTGGTACCATTCCTGTGCGCCGTCATAATCATGCTGGTACTCGCTGATAACACCCATCACATATGGTGCGTCATAGCTGTCAGGCTCGAGTGCCATGACGGTTTCAGCATCTCTTGCTGCCTCTTCATATCTACTCAGTATAGCGTATGCCAATGCCCTGTTGAAGTATGCACTTGAATACTTGGGGTCCAATTTTATTGCCTGGGAGTAGAGATCTATTGCCTCATCGAATTTGTTCTCTTCGAACATGGCGCCCGCTTTTGTATAAAGCTCTTTCGCCAATGGATTGCTGGTACCACCTTTCTTGCTTTTGCCTTCATCGTTTGCCATAAACATCACAGCTTAGCCTGTTTGCCATGCGCAGCTTTTTTGTCATTTTCAATATTGTCAAGTAACCTATTTATTGCTTTGTCAACAGCTGATATGTACTTGTTTTCCCTCTTGACGTTAAAGAATCTGCACTCTTCGAATAACGCCGATAGCCTCTTTGCCTCATTGCTGAGTTTCTGCATTTCCCGACTTTTTATCCTGTATTGGCCGTTCAGCTGCTTTACCACCAGCTCGCTGTCTGAATATAGGTTGATAGAATTTTTTACGCCGAGATTCGCTGCTACCCATCCCAGCGCTTTTATTACTGCCATATATTCGGCAAAATTGTTTGTCTTTACACCATTAAAGATTGCCCTTTTTGAGAGCAAGCTGTGTTTTCCATCGAAGATAAGATAGCCTGATGCGCTGGGTCCTGGGTTGCCGCGCGCTGCGCCGTCCGTGTAAATATATATGCTTGCCATAATATCTTCCTGAAATTTTGATTTTCGCTTAAATATATTTTGACGCATATCCTTTTCTGCTTTAGGGATTTATACTTTTATATTTTTGTTGGATAATATTAGTGGTTCTATGCCTGAAAATCCTGCATTAACGACATTTTTGTATGATATATTTGAACTGAGCGACAAGTATCTGAAGGCTGAAGATTTTCTGAATAAGTTTGCGGCAGAGTTAAAGGCCACCTTTGGCATAGACGAAATCATGCTCAAGCTGCTCATGCATGGCAAAGAAACGATAAACTCCGCGGAAGAATTCGCGCTCAATACTGGCAAGCCCTATATCGACAACAGACTCAGCGGTTATTCTGCATTTTCAGAGCTCGTTGCGCTCTATAATAGCGGTTTCAGGAGCTGCGCAATTCTGCCGATGACAAACGGCAACAAGCCAATAGCTGTCCTTTCGCTGCTCTCAAAATCAGAAGAGAAGTTTGACGAGGGGCTGATGAACATCTTGATTGCTGGCTCAAAACTGGCAAGCTATAGCATTTTGATGAATGTTGAAAGAGAGAAAAGCATTGGGCTTGCTAAGTATTTCGATGCCGCTTTCAGCTCGATAATGCCACAGCTCCTGCTCGATAAGAAAGGGATTATTGTAAAAGTCAATAAGGCTATGGCAAACCTGCTAAACAAGAACCCTAAGGATATAATCGGCGAGAACATTAAATCGCTGCTCAGCGCGGATGCAAATATGCTTGCCTCAGTGAGATCCGGGTCGCCTGTAGAGATTTCACTTGCTGACGATCCCTATAGGAAGATAATGGCTTCTGTTAATATAATAAATGAGAACCTGATGCACGTTCTGCTGTATGAAGTTACTGATTTAAGGCTATTGGAAAGCCAATCGCGGATTTTTGGAAGAAGCGGCGACGAGGCGGTGATTATGCTCGACAAGGATCTAAATATAAGGTGGGCCAGCGAGAACATCGAGAGGGTATTGAAATGCAGCAAGGACTCTATAATCGGCAAAAACTTCTCTGATATTTCCAAGAGCAGGCCAGAGATAAAGGAGCAGATTTCCAACTTCAGCGGCGATGCATATGAAGGGTTCGTTGATCTTAACTTTGAGAATGAGGTTGTGGTGCCAGCAAAGATCACTGTTATCAGGGACAACATGTATGGCTTTTCTTGCATAATATCAAACAGGGCCTATGAGAGGTATGCAGAAAAGATCAGGGGCGATATCAGGGATATCATAGCCCTTTCGAGCGATGCCATAATAGAGCTTGATGAATTTGGGTATATAAGGTCTGTAAATAAGAGGGCTGAGGAATTGCTTGGCTATTCTGCTGACGAGATAATAGGGAGTGCCCTATCCCTATTCTACGACCAAGAAAGCCAAGAGAGGATAAACAATGCCATATCAATAGCGAGGAAGAGTGGGTATGTTGGCAATATTTTCGTAAACATGATTAAAAAGAACAGTGAAGCCATACCATTCGAGCAGAGTGTGAGGAGCGAAACTAACGAAAATGGTCTGCCCAGCGGCTATATGGTAGTTGGCAGGGAGCTGGCCACAAAGAGGATTATAGAAGACCTTAAAGATGCGGAGGAGAGGCTTGAGAAGACTGCAGAGAGGCTTAAGAGCGAGAGCGACCTTAAAACAGACTTTATATACAATATCTCGCACGACCTCAAGACGCCCATAACAAATATAAAAGGTTTTTCAAGGCTTCTCTACAATGAGGAGTTTGGAAAGCTGAATGACGAACAGAAAGGCTATGTGAAGATTATACTCGATGAATCTGACAGGCTGATACAGCTGATACAGCAGATACTGGACGTGGCAAAAATGTCATCCGGAAAGATAAAGCTGGACATGCAGCCTGTGGACTTCAATAAGCTGAGCGAAAACCCAAGCATAAAGTCGCTTGAAGAGGTTGCGGTTGGCAAAGGCCTTGCCTTCTCTTGGAATGTGGATTTCAATGTCCCAGAGATCAAGGCTGACCCGAACAGGCTTATACAGGTCTTTATCAATCTGATCGGCAATGCAATAAAATTCACAGAGCAAGGCAGCATAGCGGTGAAGATCTACAGAAAGGGAAAGAATGTGCGTGTTGAGGTGAAGGATACCGGCGTAGGCATAAGCAAGGAAGATCAGCGCAAGCTCTTCAGGAAGTTTTATCAGGTCCACAGAAAGGACCTAAAAAGGCCTGAAGGCACAGGGACAGGGCTTGGCTTGTCTATAGCAAAAGAGATCATATCCCTTCATGGCGGCAGGATAGGCGTGAATTCTGAGGTTGGAAAAGGCAGCGAATTCTGGTTTACATTGCCTATTTATGGCAAAAAAAAGAAGGTGCAGGAGAAACAGGAGCAAGAATGAGCGTTACTTCGGCGTATAAGGCATGTATGGTATGTATGCGCCACAGAAGTTGCTTATGCTGCTCTGGAACTGGTATGCGGCGTTAAGTTCCGTATAATTAAGGCCTTGGTATACGCCAACAAAATCTACGCTCGTGGGTAGGCCTGATGAATAATTCATTATTATTATCAGGGCTGGTGTTGGGCTTGGCGATGATCGGCTCAGCGTCGAGTAGGTAACCTCATAATTGCCCTTCCCGAGGCTCGTGATGTTGGTTTCAAGCGCGTATGGTGTATTCATGCTTGCATTATAAAATGAGAACGGGCCTGTAGGGGTGATGCCATACTTCAGCATTGTCGCATTGTAGATGCTTTCATTGCATACTTTGTCCTTGGCATAAAGGGTTGAATATTCATTCATCAATGTACCAATGTTCATGGTGCCAACCAGCTTCATTATGTTTGCTGTTGGTATGGTTGCATTTGCCGAGACTGTAGTAGTGGGCGCTATAGTGGTCGTTGTAGAAGTTGTGGTTGTGATCACGCCCACGCTGCCATTGTAGATCACATGCTCTGACAATATTGCAGGAAGTATCACTATGTATGGGCTTGGCTTTATAGCAAGCCCTGTTGATATGGGCGAAAGCGAGATCCTAACTCCAGAGGAATTGCTCGAATTCAAGAATATGTGTATGTTAGAGGACTGGAGAGCGTCTGTGCTCATGTTTGCGCCGCCACCGGCAGGTATGAACGCTGCAATTACTGGCTTGCTCAGAACAGGCATGCCGGTTATATAGATTATTGAGCCGCTGGCTGTTGAATTCTTGACTAAGAGGTAATATGTGCCGTGACCTGAAGGCATGCTGAAGTATATGCCCTCTCCCACGTGTATATTGAACGTCCTTTGCACATTGATTAGGGGCACCCTCGGCAAGGAAAGCTCATATGCCGCAATAATGATTATTATCAAGACAAGGATTGCAATGGATATGTTCCTTGCGGTATGCTTATGTGCTATAGACCGCAAGTCCTTCCTTTTTTGGCCAAACATTGCCGCACCAGCCAAAGCCATTTGGGCATAGCTCCGAAACGATGGTATATAAAAAGAAAAATATATATGCATTGCTATAACTTTATATTGCGCAAAAGGTTGGCAGGGCTGATTTATGCACGATTTTTATGCGCTTTATGGAAGGCTCAGGGACCACTTTGGCTTCCTGAACTGGTGGCCTGGCGAGACAGAAGATGAGATAGTGATAGGCGCAATACTGACACAGCAGACGAGCTGGAAAAATGTGGAGAAGGCGATTTCCAACTTGAGAAAATCGAACGCGCTGAGCATAAGCAAGATCGCAGCAACGAGCCTTGAGAAGCTTGAAAGTATGGTAAGGCCGAGCGGCTTCTACAAACAGAAGGCCAGAAGGCTTCTCGAATTTTCCAAGCATGTGATTAGAAGCCATGGAAGCCTCAAAGCAATGCTTGGCATGCCAGTAGATGATTTGCGCAGAGAGCTGCTAAGCCTCGATGGTATAGGCCCTGAGACTGCTGATTCAATAATATTGTATGCAGCTGGCAAGCCAGTCTTCGTAGTAGATGCTTACACAATGAGGATAGTGGACCGTATTTTCAATATGAGGGAGCATGAGTATTCTGCATTGCAGAAGAAGATAGAAGGTTCTATTGAAAAGGACCTTGACTTATACAAGGATTTCCATGCGCAGTTTGTCGAGCTTGGAAAGACTTTCTGCAAAAAGAATCCACTCTGCGAGGGCTGTCCAGCAAATGGAATTTGCAGCTATTATGCCAAAAATAAAAACAAAAAAAGGTGATGCCAAACAGCAATATGCTTTCCCACCAGTAAGGCAGTATTTCATATCGTGGGCAGGCTTAGCTTCCGAGTTCGGAATGGGTTCGGGCGTTTCCCTGCCCCTATGGCCGTTTGGCATTATTATTTCAGCTTAATAATATAAAAGCTTTATTCTTTGAAAACAGGTGTTTAATTTTTATATCACAACACACATTCGCCTTTTGAGGTTTCTAATTGTACTACCCCTGCAATTTCCCCATGCACATCCGAGTGAAAAAGATTGACCCTATATAAAATTGATGCACTTAGCCAATTTACAAAATCTTAAATATCTTTAAACAAATTACATATAGCATTAATTCTTACAGCGATAAAATGACAGTTAAGAATATAGATAAAGATAAAAATGACCTGCAGGTAAGGAGAGACGCTAATGAAGCAGCAGAGGTGCTTGTGGAAAAAGTGGAGGCTGTTATTAAAGCAGAGACGCTTGTGGAAAAATTCGATGCCTTACTCAAAATTTTTCCGCTCCAATCGTACGAGGATTACGATTTTAATAAGAGGAATTTTGCTAAAATGATCGACAACTACTGCGGTGGTCCTGCGAACGCGACAGAAACAGCCCTAAAAAAGAATATACTAGAGCAAATGGAGCACTATAGTCTTGATAATCGATACCCCACTACCCGTTTGTGCTTTAGGTTTTCGCTGAAAGATAGCGAGAATGAAAAATTAAGTAAAATTTTAAGATCATCATTGGGGGTTAACCATGAAGACGAATATACAATCTATTACGTTAATGAGTTTATCGAAATAGGTAAAGAGCATGTTATTTCTTTCGGTTCGGAAGGTTTCGCAAAAGGTAGAGCCTATGTATACCATTATATACGCTATGATAAAACAACGAACAGTTTTGAGATAGGCATTGGGGACTATTATTCATCAGACGAGGGAGAGGTTATAGAAATACTGCATGGAAATCTCAAGAGGATAGAGGAAATATTTGAGAAGAATCGTTAAACAGATTTAAGGTGTTGACTTTTCTATCATAACATATTCCTCATTTTTTATTGTTTACCAATTATATCACCTCCACAATTTTCTCACGCATATCGCATCCAATACGCAATGAGGCATGTGGCTCTTTGCCACAACTCTGGCCGCGGCCAGAACCCATTTTATTTTTGCTGGCCACTATATTCATGTTACTACCTTATCCTACTATACACAGGGGTTTGCCGTCGAAGAAAGAAGTCAAACCTTGTTGTAGGATTTGATTTGTATTCGGAAGAATAGGTATTTAAAAACATTCAACATCCTATCTTTGAAAACGCAAAGTGAAGAAATTTAAAAATAGTGAGGCCATACAATACCATGGAAACAATTTGCATATCGGTTGGGGGGAGCATACTTATCGGCAGCGAAGGACTAAATGTGAGGTATATAAAGAATTTTGTAGACCTGCTTGCATCCTACAAAGATCTCAAATTTGTAGTTGTTACAGGAGGCGGGGAGACCGCAAGGAAGTATATGTCATATGGCAAAAACTTCACCACCAATCAGCAGATTTTCGACGACATAGCCATAGGAGTCACTAGGCTCAACGCGATGCTCATGCTCAGTGCTGCAAATGGCAAGATAGACACTTACCCAAATGTTGCAACAACAATACAAGAAATGAAGGAGGCAATGCTAAGGCACAGGCTTGCAGTTTCTGGAGGCCTCTATCCAGGCATAACAACAGATGCCGTCACAGTACTCTATGCGGAGGCACTCGGATCGAAGAAGGTTGTGAATGTGAGCAATGTACCATATGTATATGAGACCAGCGATATAGAGAATTCCAAGCCGATAAAGAGGCTTGGCTATGAGAGGCTCATAGAGATAGCAGCAAGATACGATTCAAGGGATCCGGGATCTAACTTTGTATTTGATTTGGTTGGGTGCAAGCTCGCAAAGAGATCAGGCATCAAAATATACTTCACAAACGACGACATTAAAGAGCTGAAAAAGATACTTGATGGCAAGGAGCACAATGGCACTGTGGTAGAGTAGCTCTGCGGCAACCTGCTACGCTTCGGCCTGTGCATAAAAAATAAAAAATTTAAATGTGCAATAATTATGGTGGTGATATGGCGAGAAACAAGAGGGGAAAGTGGGAGATTATACCTATGCCATTCGATGAATTTTTCAGCGACCCATTTGAGCGCATGAGGCGGCTGATGAACTATCCAAGAAGGTATATAGGCACATTCATGAGCAGCGTTCCTGATATAGATATGATAGACAAGGGCAATGAGCTCGTTATAAAAGTCGACCTTCCAGGAGTGGACAAGAAGGATGTGAAGGTAAACGTAGAAAAAGAAAGCGTGACTGTCGCAGCGCAGACCTCAAAGGAAAAGGAGGATGTAGGCAAGAACTACTACTATAGCGAAAGGTCTTCATCAGGCTATTACAGGAGAATTCCACTGCCTGTGCCTGTGGACTCTAAAAAGGCCAAAGCCACATTTAAGGATGGACTTCTTGAAGTGGTTCTTCCTAAGGCAGAACCTGGGGAGAGCAGGGAGCTAAAAATAGAGTAGTCAGCCAAGATTCAGCGATTCTACGCCCCGCATCTCTGAGAGCTTCTTGAGCGCAAGATATGTAGCCAATGCGGAATTGTAAGCATTTCTTGTGCGTCCTCTCGAGAAAGTCCATACATCTTTTATGCCAGCCAATGAAAGGACAGTCTGCACATTCTTCCCAGCAACTATGCCCACGCCTCTTGGCGCGGGCTTCAGCACAACCTCAACGCTTCCCACCTTGGCACTTAGCGTGAGGGGCAGCGAATGGGCGGTGCCGCAGTTGCATTCCCAAGACCCACAGCCCAACTGCACAGAAATTATGTTCTTTTTTGCATCTTTTATGGCCATATCTATTGTGGGCTTTACCTCAACACCCTTTGAGGTTCCTATGCCTACATGACCATGCTTGTCCCCGACAACGACTGTAGCCCTGAACTTCTGCTTCCTGTTGTTCTTTGTCATTCTCTGCACAGACTTTACCTCAAGCACAGAATTCTCCAAGCCTGGGAGGAGCGTGTCTACGATCTCAACCTCCTTAATCTGCTTTCCCATGGCGAAGATCTGCTCAACGCTTGTTATCTCGCCGCTCTTGACCATCTTCCCCACTTTTGTGCGCGGCTGCCATTCCGCAAGTTCAGCTGCGGCAGATTCCTCTTCTGAATGCTGATTGTTAGACTCCAAAAATTCACCCTGCAAGAAGCTTGCTTTTAACCTCCTCGAACCTTGCCTTCAGGTTTTCCAAAGTGCCGTCCTTTATGTAGGTACTGAATTGCCTCTTGTAGCGCTCAGGATCAGATTCCATGAGCGATTTTGCATAGGCAATGAGCCAATCACAGTTGTAGGCCTTCTCATCTATGCTCAGAGTTGCACTCAGCTTCATCCCACCATCGATGAAGCCCTTTGCGAAAGCGGCGCCTATAGAATTCCTCCCAAATGAAGCAAGCCCCGCATCGATTATAAAATTCTCTCCCTTGAGGCTGCCTGCCACATTTGCGAGGAGCAGGCCTGTAAGGTAGGCAGTGGGCTTGTTGGCCCTTGCTGGCCAGTTGTAGGCCTTGAGCATGTCTGAAGTCACGCCTTTGAGGATTATGTCACCACCTTCGCCATATTTGGCTATCTGCGCTATTATGCGCCTATTTGTCTTTCTGATTATCACCCTGAGCATGCCACTTTTTACGAGGGCAAGCCTCTTCCTGTAGTCAGTAAAGCCTTCGCGTCTCCTTCTCTGCTTCATCTTCTTTATGCGTTCCATCCAACTACCATTGCGACTTTATCCTCTCGTTTATCTGTTTAAGTTCATCATCTGTAATAGCTATGCCGCTCTCCTTTATGTGCATCAGGAGTGACGCCTTGTTAGGGAATGAATTGCCTGTTATGCGCCTGTAAAAGCTCTTGAATGCCTTACTGTCTATCTTGCCCATCCTCTTTAGCTCTTTGAGAAGCGCGCGTTGCGACCTCACGCGCCTTTCCCATGGCAGGACGCCCCTTGCTTTAAGCGTACCCTTTCTCCTTCCTATGCCACGCCTCCTCCCTGCTAGCCTTTTGCGCTTGAGCAGCTTTGAGTTCATGCTCATATTGTGCTTTGGCTTCACAGCGATTATGCTCTTTTCTGATATAAGCTTCCTAACATCCTCCTTGGTTATTGCTTCCCTTATTTCCTTCATTGCGCTGGGCTTGAACCTGATGGCGCTCTCGCCTCTGCCTAGAATCTCGCTTGCAGCCCTCTTTGCAAACTTTATGCTCATGCCATTACCTGTTCACTACCCTTATTCCATTCGCATCTGCTATCTTCTGCAACTCAGCTCTCTTCCTTCTTGAAAGTGCATGTGAAAACCTGCCGACTATGCCCTTGCTGCCAATGAGAGCAGTGATGTCGCTGCTGTTCCTTATTAGCATTTCTCTGCTTCCATCAGGTCTTGCAAACCTCACTGCATTGCTGTTCTTATAGCCTATGTTTGGGCTCGCTCCATATCCGCTTCTCTTCAACGCTTTTTTGTTGTCCCTGCCGCGCTGCGCCCGCCAAGAATCGCTGACCCGCTTCCTGCCCTTTGCGCCATAATTTGGTATGTTGAACTTTGGGTGTTTCCTCTTTGCTATCAATCAATCATTCCTCAGTTGCTCTGTATACACCATCCTGGAAGACCCTGCTGTCCTTGCCTGGCATCTTACATGCAAGCCTTATGTTTGCAGCGGTCTGCCTGACAGCATATGGGTCAGAGCCATACACTATTATCTCCTGGCCTTGGGCGCTCACCTTTGTATCGCCAATAATCCTTGTCACCCTCGGCACCCTTTCGCCGAATATGTTCTTTATGTAGAGCTTATCGCCCTTTGCTTCGAATGTTATTGGGAAGTGCGCAAAGACAACCTGGAGCTTTTCCTCCACGCCATTCTGCACCCCATCTATCATCGCTTTTATCTCGCTGGCAAGGGCGTTTTCAACATGTGAGGCTTCCTTTGCTATGCTCTTAGCCTTTGATGGGATGATCTCTATGCTTCCTTGGTTTACACGCATACTTACATATTTCTCGTTGAAGCCCCGCTCGGCGCTCCCCTTCTTACCCTTGAGCTTTATTCTGCCTCCTTCGAGAGAAGCCTCAACCCCATCAGGCAGAGCAATCTTGACCATTTTATTACCTAGTATACATACGCCAGAAGCCTCCCGCCGAGGTGCCTCGCCTTTGCATCGGAATTTGTCATTATGCCTTCTGGCGTTGAAACTATAAGCATGCCAAAGCTCTTGCTCGGTATGAACCTGAGCTCATATTTCTGATAGTCATCTACTCCAACCGCGAAACGTGGCTTTATAGCGCCTATGTCATTGATCTTCTTTGCCAGCTTCACATTGAGCATTGTGAATTTCCCTGACTTGACCAAATCGTAGCCCTTGATATAACCATGTGCCTTGAGCACGTCCAATACGCTGCGCACTATTTTTACGGAGCGCAGCTTACACTCGTCTATACCAGCAAGCTCATGTGTCTTTATTGCATTGAGCGAATCGGCAAGCGTATCCATTGCATCACGATAGTTTTTTGAAACCAAGGTCCTTTGCTACCTCCCTGAAGCACCTTCTGCATATGTAGAGGCCATAAGACCTTATTAGGCCCCTGCTTGTCCCGCAGATCCTGCATTTCCTCATTCCCCTCCCTTTTCTCTTCAGCTCATTCCTAACCAAACAAACACCTATTCCTCTTCAATTATTTTTACGTTGAAATTCTTCTTGAGGTACTCGGCTATTTCATCCCTCCTCACTCTTGCGTGCCTTGCGCCGACCTTGGCTTTGCCCCTTCTCCGCAATTCGACTCTTTTGCCCTTCCTTGAGAAGCTTGCATTGACATTCAGGCCGAGCATGCCAATCTTTGGGTCATATTTTATCCCAGCAAAATCTATATACTCCTTTACCCCGAAGCTCAGCGAATTGTCTGATATTGAGCTGCTTTTGATCGTATTGTTTTCAGCGTCGAGCGCCCTTGCCAGCATATCTTTTGCTGAGCCCTTCCTCAAGGTCACCATCGCACCTATAATCTGGCCTTTCTTGAGCTTAAGGGACGGTCGCCTTTTCTTTGAGACTGTGGCAACGGCATTGCGGCCGGTAAGTCTGTTCAGCAGCATCTTGGCCGCGCCAAACTGGTTCTCGTTCTGGCCTATGCCTATGTTTAGGACTACCTTCTCTATGTATGGAGTAGTCATTGGATTTTCATCAGCCATCTCAAGCACCTACCACCATTATATTGTCCGCAGAGGTTTCAAACCTCCCCTTGGCGCTTTCCACCTCTACCATTGCTCTCCTTCTCGAAGTTCCTGGCTTTATATCAGTAATCCTGCCTGTCTCAGGGGCATTGACGCCCTTTATGGCTCTGCATAAGGCACCCTTCTCGAACTTTATAATGCCTTTTATTTTGTTCTGCTCTACTATTACTGAGTCATTCACCCTTATCTCGGGTTTGCCCTCTATTACATTGCCGTTGTGGAGCCTGAGCATTATCCTGCCTTTCTTTTCTGTATACTTGCCAAGTACCTTCAGTGTTTGCAATGCAGCATCCGCTTTCTTTATCTCAGCAAGCAGGAATGTTCCGCCCCGCCCTACGGAGACTCTGTAGTAGCAGTCGCTTGATTTTATGTGGAGCACGTCTTCCAAGCCGATTGGATAGCCAGGGCTCTTTACGACCTTGCCGTTTACTTCTATGAGGCCCTTTTTAATTATACTCTTTGCCTCTCTGGCGTTGTTTGCAAGCCCCGCTTTCTCAGTGATTACTGTTATGAGTGCTATGCTTGACTCTAAAGTATGCCGGCCCGGATCTGGTTTCTTCAGGTATTTGAATCCCTTCCTTTTTATCTTTGTATACCTGCTTGCCGCGAGCCTCTTCAGATGCCTGCTGTTTCCCTTGCTTGCCATCCTATCAAACCTTGCCTGTAAGCTTGGCCTGCCTGTATTTGTCGGTCAGGTCAAGATTCACAATGTAAACGTTTGAAGGCCTTATAGGCACCAACATCTCCTTGCCCTTGGCCTTCTTCCTTGATATGCCTTCTATGAATATGAAATTTCTCTTTATGTCGACCTCGGCTATTTTGCCTATCTTGCCCTTGTTTGCGCCTCTCACCACCTTGACGGTATCCCCACGCCGCACCTCTATGCTCCTCCTCTTTATGCCGAGTTTTTCCCTTACATCCTTGGGCAGATGCGCATGGACGAACTTCTGCCTTATGTGCATGGGCGCATTGTATCGCAATCTCCTCTGCTTCCTCGGCTTGCTGCTGTTTGTCATCATACCACCCTAGAGGCTATGCCTGCCACCTTCACAAACCTCTCGACAACTTCCCTTGCCATTGCGCCCTTAACTTCTGTGCCTATAGGCAGATTATCCTCGCCGACCATTATGCCGGCATTGTCCTCGAACATCACCCTTGTGCCATCAGCCCTCCTAATCTCGTCGCGCTGCCTTATTATGAGCACCCTTACGGGCTTTTTCAGGTATATTGGCGAGCCTTGCCTCACGCTGGCGTTGACAAGGTCACCTATGCCTGCACCGGCAAGCCTGCCATGCCTGCCACCCTTGCCTATTATGTGTATGATCCTGAAGGTGACTGCGCCGCTGTTGTCTGCGCAGTGTATAATTGCACCAGGCATTAGGGTCCTTGACACTCTAGATGAAATGCCCTTCATAAATAATCAACCAGCTCTCTTTATTATGCCCACAACGACAAATGACTTTGTCTTGCTTATCTTCCTTGTTTCAGCTATCTTTACAATATCGCCGACTTTTGCGCCTATACAGTCTGGGTTGTGCGCGGCGATCCTTGAATGCGTCCTCAGATAACGCTCGTATTTGTACAAACGCCTTACGTGCTCCCTTTCCACAATGACCGTCTTTTTGGCCTTTCCGCTTACTACCCTGCCTATGAGTTCCACTCCCCTTGTGCTTATGTGGCCGTGTATCGCGCAGTGTGGGTCATTGCATTCCAGCTAAATCACCGAAAGAGTCAGGCTTCTCTCCTTTTGTAAAATTTGAAGGCCCTTTCCGTCCTTTCTTCTGGCCTGAAATTTATTTCAGGACCTTCAACAATGAAAGATTTATTGTCAGCATAAAACTTAAATACTGATATCTTCTTAATTACCCTCTTTTTGCCTGCTGCCGTTTCGAGCAGCAGCGTATTTTTGGTCTCATCGATGACTAAGCCATGCAGGCCCTTCTGCTTCTTGTCGAGAGAAGAGACCACCTTGACCCTAAGCCCGATGAGCTCGTTAAGCACTATATTCTTGTTGTTATACATATATTTACTATGCATCATTTATATTTATTACGTTTTGCGTACGTTTCATTCCCTTGCCAAGTCAATAGGCTGCGAGCGGAGCCAAAAGAAGCAAAAGTAAATTTATATTCAAAGAAAAACATTTGGTGCGGCCTTCTAAACGCCCTGCAGGTCGGATGAATGGCTCTATTCCAAAAGGGCAGAGGCACCTCTAGTGTAACAGCTGAGCACGATCTGTTGCATGCCAACCCTTGCGGTACACGCCAACCTACAGCTCTTCTTATCCTTTTCCTTATTCTGCTATTCCATGTTTTGAGCTTACAGCATTGCTCATTATCTTTTATCTACGGAGATCCTTGAATCTGAATTTCTTCTCCTTCTTCTCATGCAGCCTCGAGAGATGTGCCAATTCCTCTTGCGGCAACCATTTTCTCAGCACCGCTTCATATTCTGGCTCCTTTGGCATCACGTCATAAGCATTAAGCCCATGTTTCATTTCTATCCCTGGCTTAGCCCCAAGTGCTAGCAGCGTCTCTATGGTGGATATTTTGCGACGCAGATCCATAGCTAGATACAGGGGAGTCTCACCATAAAACTTATCATTCTGTGGATCTATGTCGGCCCCAAGTCCTCGCAGTGTTACTATCATATTTACGTCATTATTCATTACAGCCAGGTGCATTGCATACCAGCCCTTATCGTCTCTCATCTTATTCACGTCAATCTTTTCCTTAATGAAGAGATCTATGACTCTTTTTACATCACCGCTATTGACAGCATCAAAAAACTCTTCCTTCAGACTTTTCTTCTCTATCTCATTCACCACACTACTCACCTATGATATTTCTCTTTTCATTTAAATACATAATCGAATT
>JAVZDR010000014.1:0-13916 GCA_038873795.1 Candidatus Micrarchaeaceae archaeon
TAGCAGGAAGCCCGCTTGAGATCACTAATAGCATATTGCCATACGCAACAAACGCGATATGCAACCTTGCCGTATCGGCGGGTTCAAGCAACCCTAGTTTTACAACGCAGCTTGATTATGGCCTAGCCGCAAGCTATGTGATACTGGCAAATCTGACAAACCAGTCAGCTGTCAACCTAAATTCCCTATATGTATTTGCAGGCTTTGTGGGTTCGCTGTCAACCCTAACATCCACAACAACCTTCTGCCTTAGTGGCCCACCCTGCCTCCTACCTATTTCCCCGGGTCTTGATACTGTCACTTTTTCATATACGCCACTTGCCGGCTATGCAGCGCTAAGAATTGCGCTGAAGCCGCTGGAAACAGAGGCTAACCTAATATTTGAATCATTTGTGCTTCAGTTGCTCTCTATCTCATTCTTCCTTTATGCATGGCCGTTCCTGCTTGCAGCTGGTATAATCCTCAGGGCATCATTCTTCACGAGGCGTGTTGGCGGCCTTCTGATCGCGATGAGCCTTGCTGCCACAATCTTCTTCCCATTTGTAATGCTTCTCGAATATTCTTCGCTGAGCAACCTCTCAGCCATGTCGCCCATAGGTGCAAATAGCATTCCAACGCTGAGCATACCAGATTACAAACTGAACTATTACGTCTTTCCGAACATAAAAAACATAGTGGATACTTACAGCTGCGGGCCTCCTTTCTACAATCTGGGGATTGGCGAAGCTTATGCTGCTGCACCATATCTAGTGCCTTTTGCTGGCCTAGCTTTAGGCGTTGGATATGCACTTTATGGCTTTGTCGGTGGCATACCAAGCATACCATGGATTAGCTGCACACCAAGCAACGCGCTCAACACAATTCTAACTTTCGTCAATGCTTACGGAGTAATGTCAGTTACAGGCTTCATACTACCTTTGATAAACATATTATTGAGTCTTTCAATGGTTGTAGGGCTTTCCCAGATGCTTGGCGGTGATACGAACCTGCTTGGCATAGGCAGGCTGGTGTAGGCATGAACAGAGCTGCATTGTTGGCAATGATCGCATTCATGCTTCTTGTAGGCAGCGCAAGCGCGCAGAGCCTCTTCTGCTCAACGCTTTATGCAAATTCTTCTACAAATACCTATTACGGAATGTTTGCCATAGCTTTGGTCATAATACTTACGGTCTTTGTTGTGCTGGGCCTTGTGTACGCAATAGGCTATGCGTTCAGGATAGACAAGCTTACAAACTATGTCAAAACTGAAATACTTGAGAGCATTGCAAATCTGGTGCTGATAGCAATATTCTCCGGAGGCATTGGTGTGGCATTCGCTGCTTCTGTCTTTTTCGCCAATGTGGGCATGGCTGGATTGCAGGAAGCAAGTATCTCTGGGCTTACCACTTCCCCCACGACTGTAAGTTCTGCTAGTGCGATGTATATGCAGCTATGCGAGAATTACTACTCAAAACTCCTTTCTGTTTTTGGCACAGTCGTCACCCTTTATGCTTCTTCTTGGTTCCTCGGCCTACTCACTAGCTTTAACATAGGACTTATGCCGAATGGTTTTGGGGCTTCTTTTCATCCTTTCATCGGTCTTGATCCAACAACCCTCTTCTTTTATCTGCTGCAGAATGTAGCAATAGGCATAATAATAATTTACCTTGCAATAATAATGCTCACATGGTTGATCTTCTACCTCTTCCCAATATTCCTATATGCGGGCATATTGTTCCGTTCATTTCCATGGACAAGAGCAGCAGGCGGCACAATGCTTGCAATCTTTATATCTTTTTACATAATATTGCCTGCGATTCTCTATCCATTTTCATTTTCTAAGGTCCCAATCCCAGCCCAGCAAAGTGGGTCATCCCTATTATTACCACCTTCTATTCCAGGGCTTCCAACAGGGCTTGCATCGATATCTGACATTGAACATTTCTTCAGCTCTCTATTCTCCCCAAATAATGCAATCGAATACTTCGTGCCATCCCTAGCCGATGCCGGAATCCAACTCTTTGGCGTGATAATAGCACTTTTGATATCTTTCGACCTCATAGAATCATTTGCTGAACTTCTTGGGACGCCATCCCTTAGGGGGCAATCGCACAAGATGCTGAGAAAGGTGATATGACATGATGCTGCCACTTGTACTGCTCCAGGCCTCTTGCATAAGCAGCGTCAGCGCCTTCCTAGCATCGCCATACACAAGCTGGTTCCCAATAGTCACAGCTGCTGCATTGGCCATATTCGGCATACTGGCAATAATGTATGCCCTAAGCCCATTTCTCGGTGCAACAAACATGAGGTCATGGCTGCGCACAAAGATGTTCGACGTCTTCTTCTCCATAGTGCTTATAATAATATTCGCAGCCTTCGGCACAATGGTCTGCAGCATAAATCCCGTGCCTTCATTCAAAAACGCTGGAATGACAGCGCTACAGTGTACCTCAACTGATTCGCTATACGGGCTGGCGCTCTGCAACATCTACCAATTCAATCAAGGAATAGTAAACCTTAACTGGGCCATATTCCTAGCTTTGTTTGGATTCTCTTTTATGCCAACCGTAACGGTGGACCTTCAGTTCATACCAGGTCTGCCAGGGTTTGGCCTGTCCGTGGCAATCCCAAGCCTAACTAGCGGCATGACATTAATGCTTGGTAGCGCGCTTACTTCTTTGAGCATGGGGCTGCTTCTGAACCAGCTCCAACTTCTCATAATCGCGTCGTCGCTGCTCATCTTCGCATCATTCATGGCCATAGGCTTGATAGCTAGGATATTTGGCATCTCTCGGTCCTTTGGCGGCACAATGATAGCATTTGCAATGGGCGTAGGCTTCATATACCCTCTGCTAGTGAGCATAACCTACGGCTTTATGAATGCTCAGCTCTCCACAGTGGGTACAATCGCACTCACTAATGTATTGGCTAGCCTGCTTCTTTTGCATGTTCCTACCGGTGGCATACTTAGCATAGCAGTATCAGCAACACCTGAGGCTTCTGCAATATTGTCGGTACTCATGTATCTTGGAATTTTTGCAATAGGCCTGTTGTTCATACCAATACTCAACTTTATTATACTTGACGCATTCATAATTGATTTTTCAAGGGCTGTAGGAGAAAAAATAGACTTCATGTCGCTGCTTGTGAGGATGGTATGAAAAAACTTTACATACTGATATTGGCCGCATTCTTCCTCTTAACGCTATCCACAGTTCCTTCTCTTTTTGCGCGTCCGACATCTCCTCCACCAGCCACTCTTCCTCAAGCATCAAGTGTGGCAAGCTGCCCAACAACAGTCAATGCGCTTGCGCCGTGGTACTGCAGCCAGATAAACCAGGCTGTCTACGAGGCATGGAAACCATGGCTTCCCATAGCGCTGATAGTAATACTCGTCTCATTCATGATAGGCGTTATGATATTCATAGCTGGAATCATAGCCAACAATGAAAAGATAAGGAACTTTGGCGTAGGCGAGATATATGAGGCGCTCGCAACTGCAATAATCGTCATTCTCTTCATGTTCATAGCCGCAGTAATGTTTGGCCTTATTCCCTCTTTTGCTGTGGGTTCTATAGACCCGTACAATACCTCGCTTGTATACATAAATAGAACCATAAACGTAACAGAGATGGTCTTCGCAAGCCTCTACAACACCAACATAGTTGCGTCTTATTATGCAAGCATCGCAATCTCAATACAAGTTGCCGGCCAGAGTACCGCATCATTTTTGTCTTCCGTTCTCTCCCCGCTGTATTCTGCAGTTGTTGAAATCCTTTATGTGATACCATCTTATGCTATAGACTCCCTTCTCATGGATGGCCTGTTGGTACTCGAAACAGAGTTCCACATGATCCTGCTGTTCATGTACGCAGCCATACCTGTCTTCCTCATACCTGGCATAATACTTAGGGCAATACTTCCTACAAGGTCGCTTGGAGGAATGATGATAGCGCTGGCCATAGGCTTCTACATGATAATGCCTATCCTTTTCGCCATAGTATATGCCTTCACAAGCCACTCAGTGCTGCAGACAATGCAGTCTGAGGCCGCAGCGATAAATGCATATGGCAGTGGCACAGGCTCGCAGTCAAATGCTGTTTCGCCTACAAGCCCACTTGTCCTTGAGCTCGGCAACATACAAAGCTCTATGGGGGCATTCTGGCTCTCTGTGCTTTTCTATCCAGCCTTGATAATAGCCATGACCTACGCAATGGTCACGCAGCTTGCAAACTTCATAGGCGGCTTTGCGCAGAAGTCTGGCAGGCTTTTGGCTCTATAACATTTATAGTTTTGTTTTGCAATTAATAATGCTAGGTGTGACCTTGGCACTGAGCATGAGAACGGTGTTTTTCGTAGCCTTTCTCGGCGCATCCCTAGTGCTTCTTCTTTTCTCGACACTCGCACCCGGCTACATTCTCAGGTTTGTACTGGTACTCTTTGCCCTAATATCCGACGTAATAGCCTTTTCTACTAGGTTCTACACATATATATTCATGCCCATCTTCAGGATGAAAGGCAGGCGCATAGTGCTAAAAGGCGAAGAGGCATTCGTGCTAGCGCCGGGCGGCAATGCCATAGTCGTAAGGGACGGAGCTGATGTATATGCAACCGCATTCGTTAAGATCCCAATATACAGATCATCAACAGAAATGAGCGACGAAGAGAAGGTGGAATTTGCACGCCTCTTCGGCAGGGTAATGACTCTGAGCAAGACCCCGGTAAAGATAACAACGCAGGTCTACATAATAGACAAGGACGAATACCTTAACAAGATAAGGAGCAAGCTCAACGATGCGGAGGAAAATTATCAGAAGCTCTCTTCAGACAAGTCCTCGCCGCAGAACCTGCTTGATAGGGCAAAGGGCGAAGTGACTATGTGGCAGAACATGCTTGAGAACATAGGCAAGGCAAAGTCGCGCATGCAGGTCTCATACGCAATGGTCACCGCGCTCGGTGGCAACGAGGAGGAAGCCATAAATCTAGCAACTCAGCGCGCCGAAGAGCTCGCAGCTGGCATAGGTGCTATATATGGTGTCACAGCATCGCTCGCAAATGCAGCTGACATACTCACATTCATTGAGCCTGATCACGCCATACCCTTCTCATCGATAAGCGAGGAGATGAAGCAGAAAACAATTGAGGCTGGTTAGCATGGATGAGACAACCATAATGTATGTGAGCATAACATCGCTGATAGCACTGCTAGCAATTCTGATGGTAAGCGCTTACGGTCCATTCAAGGTGGCTGTAGCAATCTTAGCTGTGATTGCGATACTTGCAATACTGATAATAAACTATGCAGACTTTCTTGTCTTCCCCCTTCTCACCATTGCACTTAACGCCACAATAGTGCCAGCGAAGGACTACACTATAAACAAGCACCAGAACAGCATTATAAAGTTTTCAAATGGCATCTACTATGCAATTGGCTACCTCTCTGCAAACCTCTATAGTTATGCATTCACAGAGGAGAAAGCAGCTGAGGAGGCCGTAGAGGAGGCCGCCCTAGCTTCCTCAGCAGGCAAATGGGAGAGGATAGTCATGAATGTTGATTTCCCTTTCAAGTTCAATGCGATTGTGGCAGCCCAGGAGATACAGGCCTATAGGGACGAGCTTGAGGGGAAGCGCAGCTTCCTTGAGTTCCAGCTCTCGAAAGAGATGAGCAGCAGCAATCCGAGCCAGCTTGCGATCGACGACTACCAGAGGCGCATAAACATACTGCAAGCAAGGATAGAGAGGCTCTCCAGCGGCGAAAGGCCCGTAAATAGCGTCATGTACATAGAGACGGTAGCCGCGGGAGTGAGCGAAAAGGCTGCTGTGGACGCTCTCAACACGCAGCTTGACCACCTTCAAACAGTCTTCAACGCCCTCGACCTCAGCATAACCAGAGTTGTGGGAAGGGAGCTCTACATGCTCTTCAAGTTCAATTATGCCCTGCCTATCTTCACAAGTGCGCTCACGGACTACTTCCAGCAACAGAAATAAGTATTTATCACTATATCACTAAAATGATATTATGACATTGATAAAGGTCCAAAGCATAATGAGCAATGAACTCTCTAAGAGAGTCTTCTTCAGTAGACCGCCAGAGCCGCCGCAGGAATACCTATTAAACGATCCAACGAACTCGATCTTCGTAGGCATCTCGAGGATGTTCGAGACACCTTTCACGTGGAGCTTCTTCAACCTTACCAATCCACACATAGCCGTAGTGGGAATAACAGGCGCAGGCAAAAGCTTCTTCGTCAAGACATTCCTCACCAGGGCAAGCTATGTATGGCATACCAATGCGATAATAATTGACTGGGCAGGTGAATACAAGGCATGGGTAAAGCAGAGTGGTGGCACAGTGGTAACTCTTGCTAAAGGCGACTACCTCAACCTTATGGATCTCTCAGGGATGAAGCCCATCGACAGGTCAAAGCAGATAATGAACTCACTCGAGATACTTACAGACATAGCCGATTTCCCTGAACAGCGCCGCCTCACAGCCGAGGCTATAGAGCAGGCATATGTAAATGCGGGATTCATCATCTCACAGCCCCCTCCGCCAAACAAGGAACCGCCCACCCTCAAGGAAGTTATAAACCTACTTGAGGAAAAGCTGCAGGAGGGCACATATGAATATCCAGCCGAGCTGGAGAATGCTGTCTACAGGCTGCGGCAATTTGCAAGGGAGGGGGAGGACTATTTCGCAAGGAAGAGCACTCTTGACCTCGCAAAGCTTGCATCATCCGGCCTTGTAGACATTGACCTCTCAGCCCTCCCTGATGAAAAGTTCAGAGCGCTGGCCGCGCTCTTCATCCTTCAAACCCTTAAGGAAAAGATGAGGATGGAGAGCTGGAGCGCTGCAAAGGGCCTCAAGGCCATGGTTGTGCTTGACGAGGCATGGAAGATAGCGAGCGATGAAAGGAGCGATGCGGTGATGATAGTCAGGGAAGGCAGGAAATATCAGTTCGGCCTTATAGTTGCATCGCAGAATCCGACTGATATAAACGAGGCCATATTCTCAAATGTTGGCACAACCATAATGCTGAGGATAAAGTTCGCAAAGTTCCTTGACTACATGCAGGGTTCACTCAATTTTTCTGACTTTATAAGGCAGGAGATGGGAAAGTTTGGCGTAGGCGAAGCTGCTGTAGACATGTCATTCCAGACATCTGTGCAGTTCCCAGAAACATTCCTTATAAAGAGGATAGTTGGCGAAGTGCCACTTGATGTATATACGATAACAATAGCAGATATACTCAACCAGTCAGAACTCGCAGACCAGAATGTGCAGAAGGAATATTACTTCGAGAAGGTGGACATGCGCGACAAGTTTATAAACAACAACATAAGCGCAGACGTTTTTGAGAGTATACTGAGGGACCTTGACAACAAAGGCAGGTTTGTAGACATAAGGGCATTCGTGCAGTCCATCATGCAGCTTGGCGTGAGCAAGCAGTCTGCAGTAAGCATATTGAGGAGCCTCGGCATTGAGGACATATTCATAACAAGGGCATTTACATATGTGACATAGTGGTGCAATGGGAGCAACCTTTGTAATAAGCAGACTTGACCTCAGGCATATACTCATCACTTTCGGAGTGAGCGAGAAGAAAATAAACGAGTTCGAGGCTGCGCTTGCAAAGGCACACAGGCACGTCAATGCCATCACACTTTCGAGCATGCTACAGAACATGGGCCTCCGCCAGGAAGAGATAAAGAATGTCCTGAGGAGGATAGGCATAGATGACGTCACAGCCACAAGCATACTCAATGCCCTCGATGAGGACAAGATAAGCTCCGCATACGGCAGGGTTGTTGAACTTTCCATATCGTGATTTGTTGAAGGAATACTGCATAATCTGCGGGAAAGAGAAGCAAGGCATACCTGTAGAGGAAGACAGCGTAATAGCAGCAATAAGGTGGTTCAAGAGGAACATTACCAAAAACGAGCAGCACAATCTGCTTGTCGTATGCAAGGAATGCTACCCAAAATATGCAAAGGAGAGGAAGAGCTACGAATCAAGGCGCATCCTTTACATCGCCTTGGGCATAGCGTTCATAATAATCAGCGTCATAGTCTCGCCGCGTGCAACCACAATAGCGATAGCTGTGGCTGTTGCCGCATTCCTATACCTGCTTTCCTTCCTGAGCTATATGCCAAAGCTTGATATAGAAAAAGCAAAGGGCAAGGCAAGGCCTCAAGGCGGCAAATAGCATGCGCCTTTCTCAAGCGAAGCATAGGCATAAATATATTTAATTTGATTGCTTTGTTATATTGGTGTGGTATTGGCTGAAGAAGTTGTCCCTAAGGTTGAAGAGCTGGCCATAGCTGGGAAGCTCACAGGAACTCTAGAGCAGTTGCGCGAGAAGCTTTCCTCGCTTCCTTTCTATTCGATTAAGCTTGATGCCGACTCCCTCACCATGCTTAGGGTTGAGAGCAGGAACATCCGCAAGGAGCCATTTCTCTTCTACATAATCACATTTCGGCCTGAGGGCATAAGCGTTGTATATTCAGTTGCGCAGGATACAAGCGAGAAGATCAGGAAAGTGACAATAATAAGGAACCTCATGTCAGTGCTCTCAATAGCCAATGAGTACTACAAGGTTGATGAGACAAAGCTCTTCCAGTATGTGGATTCAGGGATCGATGAACTACTCAATAGCCTCTCAGAAAGCTACAGCTCAATATTCAACAAATACGATGCACTTTTGTCTGAATACCGCGAGCTCAAGAGGCAGAACCTCGAATTATCCGCGTCTAACCGCAACCTTACCATACAAGCATCGCAGCTCAGTGATGAGAATAAAAAACTCACCGCAGAGCTCAATGCGCTCAAGACTTTCTCAGACGAATCGCTTATGGCGATGATAGAAGATTGGATAATAGCGCACAACAACTCGATAGACATTAACGACTTCTCAAGCAACTACAAGGTCCCGCAGCCAAGAGTCGAGCAGATACTTGATAAGATGGTTTCGCTCGGCTATATAGAGCTGAAAAGCTGAGGATGCATGGTGCAACCATGAAGTACTTCGTTACGATAAACAAGCGCATAACCTACACCAAGGTATACAGAGTGATAAAGAGGGTCAATGCCAATACGAACTTCCTTTCAAGCAAGCTTCAGTCCTTGATAGACAAATTCTCAAAGAAAAGCAGGGCTGAGTAGGGCGAGTCTGGGCATGAATAGTAGAAACAAGCTGTTAATTGCAATTTTCCTAGTAGCAGTAGTGGTTGCCGTTATTGGCGGGCTGATTGCATATCTTAAGATTGCTGTGCACATAACACCGCCTCCTCCGCCAACGGCCGTAGGCAGGCTTATTGGCCAGTTCTCTCTGAATACAACCGGAATTTTCACTTTCGACAATGCCCAGGACCTTGTGGCCTATGCCCTGTTGAATTATAATGTTGGCAACTCCTCTTCCACATCCATATCTTTCAATATCTACCAAGGGAATCCGCTGCCAAAAATATACCTGCTCGATGTTTCGCAGTACTGCCTGAACTGCAACAATCTTCCGCAACTGTATTCAAACCTAACCTTAGACCTTTCAGCTTATGGCCTGCTTGAAAATGGGAGCAGCATCTCAATGGTAAGCATCAGCAATCTTACAAGCACGCAGCCCGGCTCAATCATAATAATCTCTTCAGGGCTGATGCCAGCCCCCCTCTTAAGCGGTGCCACTATGCCTCTGCAGTACCTCCTCTCTAAGGGCGATACCATAATCTATGTCGGCGAAAACTTCTCAAGGGAGATGGGGCCAAATGGCATAATCTTCCAGACACCGCAGCAGACCTCCTCTGCTCTCAGCTCTATACACATATCTACAGCGGCTCCGCAACCCTCGCAGAGCTCGAATCCGCTCAGCCTTTACTTCATAAACCCCACATTTTCTTTCTCTTATGGCTCGGTCTATGGGCCTCTTGCATACGTGGGCTCGCTTAATGGCACGCTCATAGCATTTTCAAACTTTCCAAGCAGCATATGGCGGAACAGCTCGGCAGAGGCAACCGACATCTCAAAAGCCATAAACTCAAGGTTCTGGATGGCGATCATAGCAGCGGGAAGCTACAACTCAACCATAAATGGCGTAGGCAGAATTGGGATAGTCACAACATCAAAGCCAATTCCCGCGAGTTCCGCAGCCAGCATTGGATCAGCATATCCCCTTCTATCGATAGCGACAAGCAATGCAACCACAACCATATACAAAAACATCGAGTTCAGCATTCATTTCAGCCCCAATGGCACAATAGGGCTGCCATCCGTAGTTGGCGAGACCCAGGTTGTTCCTATTATCATAACAATGAACACCACCTCGTCGCTGCCAACGCTCGTAACTCCGCATATAGACATATACACGCTTAACATGGACTATGTTGGGACCATACCTATAGGCTTCTTCAACACGACGAGCAGCATAAGCATAATAAAATACCAAAGGTTCGCATTGCCAAGCGGCATCTACCTGCTCTTCCTGCGGAACTTCTACAACAAATACTATTCTAGTGCGCTCTTTCAGCTTGCAAACCTCACAATAAGCCCAATAGCTCTCAATTTTGCCAATGGCACATTTGAATTTGAAGTAACAAGCAATGGCCAGCCTGTAAGCAACCTCACATATACGATCTCGCTCAATGGCGCATATTCAGAGAATGGTACAGTAGAAGATGGGATAATATATTACGCGCTTCCAAAGGGCACTGTTGTCAGCTATGGCAATCAGAATTTCGTCATGAAGATGCTCTCCACAAGCTACACCTATTCGGCAAGCTACACAAAGAAGATATTCCACATACCTGCAATATACATAGAGTTCGCTGTAGTTGCCGTCGTGGTAATACTTCTGAATGTGGTCCTCAAAGCGCCCACTAGAGACGAGTACTACATAGATGTGCCGACATTTCCACCGGTGAAGAGGGTGAGTGTGAGCGTTGGGAAGCAGGATTTTCTTAATGTCTTCAACAAGGTAAACTACTATTACCATTGGCGCTACATGCCCCTCACAGCCGAAGAGGTCAAGAATGGCATAGAGGCAAACCTGCGTTCAGGAAACATGCCAATTGCAGTGACCCTTCAGAATGTGCTTAAGATTCTGAATGTGCTCTCTGCATCGGGCGATATTGTATCGATGGGTAACTATTATGCGCCCAAGAGCATGGTGGAAGAATCTGGCCATGACATAGAATATCTTGCGATATTCAGGAAGCTGAGGGATTACTTTGTTGCAAATGCTATAATATTCACAGATCTTGACGCAAGCCAGAATGCTGACATGCTCATAACAAAGACTGGTGTGCAGGCAAACATAATCATCTACTCAAGCATCTCAGGCATGAGGAAATTCGAACTCAGCAAAAAGGTCAAGACATTCATAATCTTCTTCAACGAGGATGTGCAAGCCAGCTTCACAGACAAGCTATACCTCTCATATGGTGACGATGCAGAGCTCATGAGGCTTGGGATTGCATATGGCTATATCAAGCTCCTGAATACAGACTCGCTCGACCAGCTGATATTTTAGCTTGCCCTTTCCACTGCCTTCTTTATCTAGCTTCGCTTCCTGGCTTTTGCTGGCCTTCTTCCTCCCCTTCCTTGAGCGCCCTCTTGTACTTGCTGCTTATCAGCAGCCTTATGCTCCTGTTCACTTCATCATAGCTGCTACCGGTGAGCTCGCTTATGTCCTTTGCAAGCTGCCCCGCATACCTCAGTATTGTTTCATACCTTGACTTTTCGAGGCCCATCTCCCTCCTGTTGCTTATGTATCTCTGCATCTTCCTCGCAGAGTCCATCACGGCTAGCTTTATCTCCTCTACTATCTCCTCTTCGCCTGCAATCGCCTGCTTCCCAACGCCTGCATAAGGCACATAAACAGATGAAACATTGACAAAAACGCTTACCGGTTCTTCGTCAAAATTCGAGATACCATACCTCCTCCATTGTATCTCCCTCACGGCTTCCGTTATTGCGCAGTTTGCGCTGTCGAAAAGCAGAGGCACGCGGTTTGCAAACCTGAGTATAACTCCGCCAGTAGCCCCGTTCTGCTGCACCTTACCGGAATTGCCCCCATACGCAACGCCAGCCTCAACAACAAATGGTATGCCTCCCCTGAAAACCTTTGGCTTCCTCTCTGTAACGTAAAAGAAACTTGGGTTCAGTATGCTCTTTATTGCTGCTCCAATCTGCCTCTCGCCTATTGTGGAGAGGCTGTTGGTATCTGGCGCTATCCATTTTGTCGCCTTTATCGCCTTTATTATTTCTTCTGCGTCAGCCCAAGTCATCTGGTGCGGATCCTTGCCGAAATCCACGCTTTTTGCACTCTCTTTGAGTTCATTGACCTTCTTTGCGGTGACCCTTGAAAAGGTCGAGATAAGGAATGATGATATAGTTCTGTTCTCGCTTGCATGGGCGAATTCCAAAAGGTCGTTGACCTCCAAGCCGAGGGGGTGAGGCCTTATCGCGAATGGCCTTTTGGGCAGCTCATTCACCGACCTCGGGAATACCTGCTCCTTTCCATCTGGCTCCACAAGCTTAATCTCAGCATGGGGATTCGCAAGTGCTGTGCGCTTTATATACTCATACACGCCATGGTCGCTCTTTTCATATTTCACATCCGCAACCTCGGCCACCACACTCAGGCCAGTTGTGCCAGTCTTCTCCACATCCTTTAGGTTGGCTATGATTGGCTTGTTTGATTTCACGTCTATCGAAACATCGCACTCATATGCGCTGTTTTCCGTTTCTGATTTTATATGCACCGGCTTGCCTGTTGTGACCTGCGCGAAGAGAGTGCAGCCAGCAGCGCCTATGCCCTGCTGGCCTCGCTGCTGCATGTACCTATGGAACTTTGTGCCGGCAAGCACAACACCAAGGGCCCTGCCTATGAAGTTCTTCGGTATGCCAGGGCCATTATCATCTACTTCAACAATATATTTGTTTTCGCCAGTCTCTCTTACGCTTACTTTTATGCTTGGCATTATGTTTGCTTCTTCACATGCGTCGAGAGAGTTCGTAACGTATTCATGTACTATTGTGGTGAGAGACCTGACCATACCAGAGTAGCCGAGCATCTGCCTGTTCTTCTTGAAGAACTCAGCAACCGAATGGTCCTTGAACTCCTTGAACAACTCCTCAGCGCTGACTCTCTCCATCTTACCCCTCCATTTTCAGCTTTTTCCGCATCTGCTCCATTACTGAATAGGCTTTGCTATGGGGCGCGCCTTCCAAGAGCAGCTCTATGCCTTTCGCAGCTATGTTTATTCCATCAGGGGTGCCTATTATGCTTATGGTGCTGCCATAGATGCTTATCTCAGTCCCGCTTACAGATTCTATATATGCCTTGGATTTGCCCCCCTTTCCTATAACTCTGCCCTTGACCACTTTTATCCTGTCGCTGTTACTGAAGAGCTCCTTCAAGTTCACCACTTTCAGGAAAATGTTGTCGCGGAGGAGCCTGCATGCGCTTTTAATATCGAAGCCCCTGCCAAATGCGAGCATGACGTTCTTTGCTGTGAATTCATTGTATTCATTACCGTAAAGCGTTATGGAGTTGTCGTCACTGATCTTTATGCTGCATTCCAGCTCGCGCTCAAGCTCCGCCAGAGTCTTACTGGTTAGCAGCCTAATCCTTTCCTTTGGTATAAGCAGATGCTGCATTATATCGCTACCTTTATATAGAAAAAACTATAAAAATACCATCACCAATTTCGGCAAGGAAACCCACACGCTTTATCGGTGGGAGATCAATTTCTGCAAGTCAGCCTGCCATCTACGCCGCAATGGCTGCGCCAGCATGAGCCCCGGATTGCATAGCGGAAATCTTTACGCAATAGGAGTATACAAGAAGGAATAACGAGAGGTCAAGCAATTTCTGCATGTAATTGGAAGTTTTAAGAAATGCAATAAGCTTTAAATACCTTTATCCGCATAAACATGATT
>JAVZDR010000015.1:0-13537 GCA_038873795.1 Candidatus Micrarchaeaceae archaeon
GGCTACGCAAACATAGACATATTTCTCAACAGCATAAAGAAGCGCGGCTACAAGAACCACATAATAATCTGCGGCTACAACCGCATAGCAGAAGAACTTATTGCCAAACTCTCTGCGCATAAAAAGAGGTTTATAGTGCTAGACCAAAGCCCTGAGAATGCAGCAGAGCTCTCGAGCCGCGGCATAGTGGCTTTCAGCGGCGACCTCAAAGAGCCGCACATATACGAGCTTGCAAACATATCTAAATCAGGACTTATAATATTTGATGCAGAAGATGACCTGCTGAACTTCATAGGTGCACTTACAGCAAAGAAGCTCAATAGCAGGATCAAGACATTTGCAAGGGTCAGCAGGCCTGAGGTGCGCACAAAGATGTTTGCAGCAGGTATAGATATGTGCGTTCTCCCTGAATATCTTGCCGGTATAGAAATAGGTGACAGCATCGTAAAAGCGCTGAGGTCTCGAGCATGAGAACCATACAGAAACTGCTCATAATAAGCATGTTCGTGATATTCTTAGTTTCGACAATGGCGATTTTCATAGTTGAAAAAAACCTTTTTATAGCAGTTCTCTGGAGCTTCATAAACCTGATAGGCGTGGAGTTGCCGCCCAACGAGGCGCTTGTTGATGTTGCCAATCCTTTTGTTGTCGCTGCACTTGCTATAGAAATAGTTGGAGAGCTGATGTTTGTGATACTTGTTACTACAGTCTTATATGACCTGATGGGCAGGGTAAACTTAAAGAGAAGGTCTGCCGCGCGCAAGGCGCGCAGTGCTTCAAACCACGTAATCATGGCACCATTCAATAAGATTGCCATGGAAATGTCGAAGAGGCTTCGCGATTCGAATGTGCCTTTTGTCATAATCGAAAGAAGCAGGCAGAAGGTTGACGCAGCAATAAGGGCGAAGATGATTGCAATAGAGGGAGCGCCCAATGAAGCCGCATCGCTCAATGCGGCCAACGCCCAAAAAGCCTATGCCTTGCTTCTTCTTGGCGAGGACGATATGGAAAACACCCTTTCAGTCATAGCTGCAAAGCGCATTAACAGCAAGATAAAAGTCGCTGTGCGAATTAAGAAAGAGGAAGACATACCAAGGATGCAGCGCGCAGGGGTGAGCCACCTTATTCTGCCGGAGCATGCAATCGGCGACGAAATAGCCGGATCAATAATTGAGGCAATGAAGCGCAGCCGCCCATGATTTCTATGCAGACAACGCTCAGGCTTTAAACGGCGTGAAATGTGCTATCAGGCAACGAAAGAATTAAATCCCTTTAATCTGTGTGTATATATGATTTGATGACTGAAGTCACGACCAGTATAGACAAGTTCATAGACTACCTAAAGAATCACGGCGAAACTGACGCTACAACGCTTGCCACCGCCCTCAAAGTCGGCGAGCACGTTATAGAAGAATGGGCAGATGTGCTTGAAAAGGCCGACTTAGTGAGGATAAACTACAGGGGCGGCCGTATGTTCGTCACCCCCATAACTGTTTCAAAGGAGCATGCCGAAGCGCTGAAGCGCACAATAAGCGAGAAGACCACCGCGGCAGCTAACGAGATAGCAATGCAGGCCTCACTGCTGAACCAGATGAATGCAAAGCTAGATGCGATGTCTAAATTTGTAAAAGATGCTGACCTGCTCTTCAAGAAGAAATCCAAGGAGGTTGCAACCGACTTAAAAGAGATAGACAAGATACAGAAAAGCATAAACGCCAAGTACAAGGAGGTGCACAGCAGGAAGGAGTACATAGACAGGGCCCACGAAAGCATAGCCAAGGAGATAGCTGCGTTCGAGGAAAAGGCAAAGGCGATGAGCGGCATAACCGCAAGTGGGGCTGAAGTCAAAAAGGTAATAGATGACATGGAAGAAAAGATCAAACTCGTCGAAGCTGCAGCAAAATCCTTCAGCGAAGAATCGGAGAAGATGATAAGCAAATATAGGAGCGAGGCAAGCGCAATAATAAACAGCATAAAGTCTGAGATCGAACTTTCTAGGAGGGCGCTTGCTGAGCAGGAACGCGCACTGCAGGAAAGCCTGCGGCTCCTCGAAGAGTACAAGCATGCCAGCGAAGAGATAGCAAAGCGAGTCGAAAAGCACAAGATTGCTTCAATTGACATAATTGCGAAGAGCGCTCAGGATGTGAATGTGGCCTTCGCAGCAGTGGAGCAGAAGTTAAGCGGAGTGAACGAAAAGGTGGCCCAGATCAGGCAGAACTTCGGAGACTTTTCAAAGATGCACGACGAGATAAACAAAGCATCGGAAGAGATAGCGAATATAAGGAAGGAGCGTGATAATCTTGAAAAGGAGCTTGATGCACTGCTAAACCAAAGCAAGGCTATAGTCGCAATGTCAGACTCAGACGTGGAGAAAAAGATCGTAGCGGCCAAGGACCTTGGGGAGAGTGTTGCCAAGACTTCTGGCAAAGTCTCAGATCTGCGCGGAAAGTTTGATAAATTGAATGATGACATAAACAACATAGCAAAATAATGGTGTTTGATTGGCTGAAGACAATACAGGCGTTGGTGGTGTTCTCTCATCATACAGCCTTGATGTCCACGGGCTCAAAGCCGAGATTAGCATAGAAGACACTGGCAAATTCGAACTGGTCTATAAGGTAAGCGTGCCAGGCCTCGGCGATGCCTCCAAGATACTCCTCAATTCAATGAGGCCCGAGCTTCTCAGCCTTGTGCCTATAGACCCAACAAGGATAGAGGATAAAGAGTATACAGACGAACTCACATCAAGATACGTAGAGGCGTCAAACATCCTCATAGACAAGTACCTGCCCGGGACGAGCGACGACTCTAAGAAGATACTTATAGCCTACATAATAAACATGATGCTTGGGCTTGGCGAGCTTGAGATACCCCTTGCAGATGAAAATCTGGAAGAAGTTGCTGTGAACAGCTCAAAAGAGAATGTCTGGGTCTTCCACAAGAAATATGGCTGGTGCAAGACGACAATAAGGCTGCCGAGCGAGGAGATAATATACGACTATTCAGAGAACATAGGCAGGCGTGTTGGCAGGCAGATAACAAACCTTTCCCCGCTCATGGATGCTGAGCTTCCAGACGGTTCAAGGGTCAACGCAACGCTTTATCCGATATCGCAGTTTGGCAACACAATAACGATAAGAAAATTCGCGAAGAATCCATGGACAATGCCAATGCTCATAGCCAATGGCACAATAACGAGCGAGCTTGCAGCACTGGTCTGGCTATGCGTGCAAAACGAGGTCAGCCTGCTCATCTCAGGTGGAACAGCAAGCGGAAAGACGAGCTTCCTTAATGCAATGAGCATATTCATACCCGCAAACAGGCGAATAATATCAGTAGAGGAAACTAGAGAGCTCACCCTCCCTAACTTCCTGCACTGGGTGCCCATGCTCACAAGGCAGCCTAATCCAGAAGGCAAAGGCGAAGTTACGCTTTACAATCTGATGATAAATGCGCTGAGGCAGAGGCCTGACGTAATGCTCGTAGGCGAAGTGAGGGTGAAGCAGGACGCTGAAACGCTCTTCGAGGCCATACACACTGGCCATGCTGTCTATGGCACAGTCCACGCAGATAGCGTCCAGGACACGATAGTCAGGATGACTAACCCTCCCATAGACGTGCCAAAGATACTTATCAACGCAATCGGCGGCATAGCCACCCTCTTCAGGCACAGGCGTCTTGGCATAAGGCGCCTCCTGGAATTTGGCGAGATACTCAACACTGGCGATGCCAATGTGCTTTTCAGGTGGAATGTAAGGAATGATACATTCAGCAGAATTTCTGATCCCTCGAGGCTAGCCGATACAATAATGCTCTACGGCGGCTATTCAAAGGATGAAATGTATGACAACATCGCAGAGAAGAAAAAGGTGCTGGAATGGATGGTCAAGAACAAGGTCTTCGGGGTTAACGAATCTGGCTATGTTGTTGCAAAATACTATAGGGACAGTAAGGGCACAATGGAAATAATCGAGAAAGGGCTACCATACTCAGACGAACTCTTCAAGGTGTAGGTGCTAAGGTGGAATATGAAGATATTATTAGGCTGGTTGGCGAGATAGAATCTGCATCCACGCAGGCAGAATCTGTAATTATAGATCCGGGAAGCGCGCTCAGGAACAGCATACAGGAAAAGGCATACAGCTATGAGGATGCCTACAGAATCATATCCAGCATGGAGGGGGTGAAGGTGCAGCCACAGGCCGCAGTTCAGCAGCAGCCGCAGCAGATCCGGCATGCCCGGCCAGGCGAAGCAGCCAAGGCAGCCGAAGAGATAAGGAAGCTTGTGGGCAAGGCCAGCGCAGAATTCGAGGAGAGCATGCTGCATGAAATAAGAAAGGTCAAGGTTGGCAAGCTCATCCTGCCTACACTTTCGCTCCAGGACCAGCTCTCTGAGCTTGAGAAGATAAATGAAGGCCTTGATGAGAATGTTTTTAATGATGAGCAGCTTAAGGTAATAAGGCAAGAGGTTTTTGGACTTGCCGAGACCCTGAGGTACGAGAAGCCAAAGTCGCTTGATGCTTTCCAAGCTTCGCTTGCCGCGATGCGTGCCAAGAGGCTCGAGGAGGCTGAGGCTAGACTCTCTAATATGAAGTGATGGTGCAGCGATGGCGTTGTTCAAAAAGAAGCCGGTTGACTCGGCTCAGAAGCCCATAGGCTTTACAAAGCAGAAGAGGTTTCTTTTTTTCAAGGTCAGGTCAAAGCCCGTATACCAGCAGACCGGCCCAGCCCAGTCGCGCGTCGAGGAACTGCTTAAGAGCAAGCAGATGGAGTCGCAGCAGATCCAGCAGCAGAAGCTAACAAAATTCCAGATGTATGTAGCAAGGCTGCTCGCAAAGCACAAGGATCTTCCAATTGCGCTTAAGGAGCAGGGGATAAAGTCAACGCCGGACCAGTTCATCAGGAAGATGCTCACAAACTCAATTATAGTCAGCGCAGTGATAACGGGTACGCTTGTAATAGTCTTTGTCCACTATGGTCTCAACATAGCCTTAACCATAGTCCTAGGCGCGGCAATCTTTTATGCAATGTTCCAAGTATTCTTCGCAAGGTTCCTCAACTACCCAATAACAAAAAGCAAAAACATAGGCAAGGAGATAGAGCGCGACATCCTGTTTGCAGCTAGGGACATAGTTATAGGCATGCGCTCTGGCATGCCCCTTTTCAACGCGCTTGTTGCGGTGAGCACTGGCTACGGGGCTGCAAGCAGGGAATTCGCGAAGGTCGTGGAAAGGGTTGAGCTTGGCATGCCTATAGAACAAGCCATAGAGGAGGTGAGCGAGAAGAGCGAGTCCAAGTCTTTCAAGAGGATAATGCTTCAGGCCTCGGTCAGCATAAAGGCAGGGGCTGACATAGTTGGGGCGCTGCAGGGCGTTGTAGAAGAGGTAACGCAGGAAAGGATCATAGAGCTGAGAAGATACGGCCAGCGCCTCAATGCGCTGGCAATGTTCTACATGCTCTTTGGTGTGATCTTCCCAAGCATGGGCATTGCAGTGCTCGCAATACTCACAACATTCATAAGCCTCTTCACAATCGATGCATCTACGCTGCTCTTTGTCCTTGTTGGCATAACCTTCCTTCAGGTAATCTTCCTGAACATAATGCGTTCGTCGAGGCCGACGTTCGCAATGTGATAGCATGAAAGAGATACCATTTGAAAAGCTCGTTTCGAGGAGCATAGTGGTGCTGCTCTCGCGCGAGCTTGACCTTGCGGGAGTAAAGATGACAATAAACAGGCTGCTTGAAATAATGATAGTCGGTGGCATACTGCTCCTTACAATCTCATCATACACCGCCTTCCTTGCCTTTAAGCTGCATTTCGCCGTATCTGTAGCGCTTGGTATAGCCGCGGCAGCCATCTTCGAGGCCGCCATCTACTTTCTGCTCGATATGAGGATAGAGCAGAGGAAGACGTTCGTCGAGAGCGTGCTCCCTGACTATCTCCAGCTCGTTGCGGCAAATGTTAGGAGCGGCATAGCATTGGACAGGGCAATGATGCTCGCAACAAGGCCCGAATTCAAGTACTTCAGCGAAGACGTCAGGCTTGCAACCAAAGGGCTTTATGCAGGCGAAACATTGCAGAATGCGTTGATGCTCCTTGCAGGGAGGTACAGGTCGAACACGCTGAAGCATACTGTGAGGATGATGATAGAGGCGGTGCAGTATGGGGGCGGCATGTCCGACCTACTGAACCAGGTGGCAAAGGACATAAGGAACCAGCAGACTATACAGAAGGAAATCTCAGGCCAGCTCTTCATGTACACAATCTTCATAGCATTCGCCGCACTGATAGGCGCGCCCGTAATGTATGGCCTGACTTCGCAGATGATAGGAGTTACGAACAAGGTCTGGACAGGCATACTTGCGCAGAATCCAGGGGGTCTGCCCACAACAGGTGTATCATTCCTTAGACCGTCACCGCCCAAGATAACAACAGCGCAGTATCAGGACTTCGCAATTGGCGCGATATTCGTCATCACCGCATTTGGAGCGCTGATAGTATCTGCGGTTGCCAACGGATCTGTGACAAGGGGCCTAAGATACCTGCCGATTTTCCTGCTTGTGGGCTTTGCGGTCTTCTTCATAACTGGCGCTGCAATACACGGAGTCTTCTCAACAATAAGCGGTGCAGGGGGTGTACCTGCGGCGCCGTAGCAGCAGTCAGTCAGCCGAGGCCGAGGACCTGCTGCTCACTGCCAGCAATTGTTATTGTGGAGAGGCCGGGAAGATTGTATTGCGGAGAAATGCGCCGGTAAAAAACATTTGTAGCAGTGCCGTTGTTTCCAAAGCCAGAATAATCGTTTGCATTGCCGTTGAGCGGCCACCAGCCAACAAGGCCAGCATTTGCAAGAGGCGCGCCCGCAATGCCTTCTTGGTAGAGCGCTTGAATCTGGCTTGCTGAGAGGGGGGCGTTGTAGAGTTGGATGTTCGACATGCTTCCTGAAAAGTATCTATTCGAAAATCCACTCTGCCACCCAAATATCCAATATGTGTATGAAGATGAGGCAGCAGATGTAGACAGCGGGATGGTCTGCACTTTACTGTTTAAGTACACAGTAAGTGTGTTTGTGGTAAGGGAGAAGCCCACCAAGCTCCATTGGTTTAGTGGAGCGACAAGAGTGCTTGTGATTGTAGTTGCGCTGTTCCATATAGTTACATTACCCGTTGTGGAGAGTGCTAATTGATACGAGCCAACATCTGGTGAACTACCATCGAACTCGCTTAGAACTTGGAAGTTGCTGCTGCCATAGCTTGTAGGGTATATCCATTCCACGTCTGTGAGTGGGAAAGCGTAGACGCCTTGGCCATAAATGTAGCTGCTCTGCCCGTTGAAGTTTGCTGCTTCCTCAAATTTATTTTGCAGCTCAAGAGGCATAGCTCCTATATAAAGCTTTGATAGGGAGGCGTTGTTGCACTGTGCGACAGTGTCACACGACATTATCCCAGGAATTGGCTGAAGTGTAGTTGGAATAGGTGTAATGAATATGCTGTCGCGCTGGTAGTTCTGCAGAAGCGAATATCTGACATTTGTAGCAGTGCCGTTGTTTCCAAAGCCAGAGTAATCGTTTGCATTGCCATTGAGCGGCCACCAGCCAACAAGGCCAGCATTTGCAATTGGCGGCGCAGAGATGCCATTCTGGTAAAGTTGCTGGATCTGCTGCGGCTGCAAGCTTTTGTTATATACCTGCACATTTGCTAATTGGCCAACAAATGGATATGCATAATCCCCAAGCACTATGCTATTGACTGACTGTATATTGCTGCTTACCGTACCGCTTCCAACATTTACGCCATTTAGATAAAATACCCAGTTTGTACTTGTTCCCGAATTTTGTGCTGTAAGTGCGACAAAGTACCATTTATTATATGATACTGTTGCTGATAGCGAAACATCGTTGTGAGAGCCTGGGTCAAAAAATATGGTATTGGCAGAGTTGAACCCTATACGCCAATTGGCCTCTGGGTTGCTGTCTATAGGAAACTGATAGTTGTTTTCAAATGTGCTTGAGTAGAACCAGCCAGTTATCGTAAGCGCATTTGGGGCAGAATAGCCCTTTTGAGAAATAATTTCACTGCTTCCCACACTCCCGCTAAATCCAGAAGCCATTCTATTGTAGTTTGTAAATGTGAAGATACCATTCCTCGATTGCCTGAGCAGGCTTGCGTTTGCCCTGTCGATATATGAAGGCGTGAATGGCGAAGCGAAGAAGTAGCCATTTGATATGGCATTCCTAAGGCTCTCTATGTTTAGCAGGTCCATTCCAGGGCCGTAGAGCAGCACCTTTGTGTAGTTCTTCAGCTGCTGCAGAACATTTGTGCTGCTTGAGTAAATCAGGAATGGAACCTTCGGCGGACTTGAGAGGCTGTTTATGGCATATGTTACCAAGCCCCCATAGTTGTTTGCAGCAGTGCATGTGGCGTTTGTTATATATGCTGCATTTGGCGTTGCGAGTATTATGCTCTTGTTCAGAGGTGCACTTCTGAATGCCGTTGGCACATTTGATGCCAGGCTTGTGCACGTAACACCGCTTGGCACATTAAGCACAATGCCATAGATATACGACGGGTTTACGCTTGTCAAGGTTTGGTTGCCGTTTGTTGCATAGGCGTTGCCTATTATGCTTGTTAGATTGTTTACTGGTGAGAATTTTATGCTGCGCAGTATGCCTTCCTGGGCATAAAGCAGGTCATATGTGCCGTTTAATGGTATGCTCACATTGACTGGTATTGAATATGCATAGAGCCCAGCAGAAGAATTTATGAAAACATTTTCAACATACCTGACTGAAATCGAATACGGCGAACTCTGGAATATCACAGGTCTTGTCTGGTTTATCTTCAATGCCACGCCAGTGCCTATGCTGTTCATTATGCTTCTGTTGTATGCCGCAAATGTCTCATTGCCCATGTAGCCAAGAAGCACGTTTGCGGCGTAACTGCCCTGCTGCACGTTTGGCAGCGTGCCGTTTATGATAAGCTGTGATATGTACATGCTCAGGTTTGTTATGAAGTTGGCATGCCTGAGTTGCGGCGTATACTCATACATTGCCAGCGCATAAAGTGCATGGCTTAGGCTCCTGGAAGCAAATGCTGATGAGCTTGCCTTCAGTTCGGCGGCATAGTTTGCCGAGCTTGAGGAAAGGACTGCACCCTGGCCTATGTTGTTGTACCCGACATTTATTGCCACAAAAATCATGAGCTCCGCAAGCATGAGCACGAAGAGTATCAAAACAAGCAATGTCATGAGTTGGGCCCTGAATTTTATCTCCATGTGTATACGCCTACGTTGTACATTCTTGAAAAGCCGCTCGCATTCTCAAGCGGCATGCTCACAGAGCTTTTGCTTATCTCAAACGCATTTGAAAGCGTAATGGGCATATAGCCGCTCGGCAGATACGAAATGCTCACATCATACCCTGTGTTGACAACTTGCTTGGCGCTGTAGTCATTGGCATTGCCCTCAAGCGGATACCATGCCACAAGGTTCTGCGTATCAATAGGACCTCCGCCTACACCCTGCAGGTAGAGCTGCTCGACCTGCTGCGCTGAAAGCCCTGTATTGTAGATCTGCAAGTCGGCAATGCTTCCCGCAAAATATCCTGCAATTGGCGACCAGCCAACGGTTATATTGCCAGGAGTTCTTGTTGTAAGTATCTTCTTCTGCATTGATATCAGTGAACCGTTTACGTATATGTACATGGATTCTGTGGTTATGCTATATTCTACAACTACAAACTGCCAGTTGCCTACGCTTGCCTTTGCATAGACTGTGCCATGAGCAGCCGAGCCGTTGATGCTGAATTGGTAGCGGTCTGACGTGGCATTTACCTGCTCTTCAAGGTACGGCGCGCCTGCAGCATTTGTATTCTCGCCTATTATCATGGCGTTTGCATTCCACGTGCTTGGCTTGATCCAAAATGCCCAAGTATATGAATTTGACATCAGCGTTGCATTGCCAAGGAGGTTGATGTAGCTGCTTGCGCCATTGAATGATGCTGCCTTCATTCCTGGTGCGTATGTGCTATTTATCAATATACTGTAGTTTGCCATCGGCCTCATGTAGTCAGCAAGTGAGGTTGCGCAGCCCCCATCGCCATTAATATACAGCTGCGCTGCAGCATGCAGTATGTTGTCGTTTGCATTTGCATTGCATGAACCATAGGCAAGGACCTTGTTGTTTGCAATGGCGTAAAGCCTGCCATAGGCAAGTGCGATCTGCGGCATCAAAGCACCATTGCCACCTATAAACTGCTTTGGGATGCTTGTGTGCCACACTATGCTGCCAGTGCTCGTGTTTTGCGCAACTATAGTATTGTTGGACCAGAGCGTATAGAGGAAGCCGTTAGAAAGCACGGGCTCTGCCGCGGGATAAGCATAGCCGAAGCTGCTCGGCATTACAGAGCTCCATATGCCCGCGCCGTTTTGGGTTAGCATGCCATCGCCGTTGCGCAGCTGGTACGCAACCGCGCCGCCATAGGCTGTTGTGCCGTTGACAATCTGGCCAGTGCTGTAAGAGAAGGCCTGCGAGCCGTCAGTATATGTGGCATTTGCATATGTGCCAACCCCATACATGAAGGCATTGCCTATGCTTGTAAGCGGCGTCGTAGATGTTGGGAATGATTTGCTCCAAGCAACGACCATGCTATTGGAAGTGCCGCTTATCAGGGCCACCATGTTTGATGTTGTCCTTACAGCAATCGAGCCGCCAACAGCGACTATAGATGCTGGAGGAGCCCCTACGGATATGCTCCATGCAACAGTTCCATTGTTTGCATAAACAGCATAAAGGTTGTTGTTGATCGCACCAAGGAGGAGCTTGCCCGCATAGACCTGTATAGGCGCGGAGAGCGCCACACCTGAGAGCGTGTTGGTGGACCACACCTGCGCACCATTTTGTGCATTTACCCCAACTATATAAGAGGTGTTTGAATAGAAGAGCATGCCATCATACAGAGCCAGCGACCCGCTAACGCTTGTTTGCGTGTTTTTGGCCCATGCCAATGATCCTGTAGTGGCATTGACAGCATAAATTACATTAGAGCTTGCAAAGAAGATCTTTCCATAATCTGCAACCACGGGCGTTGTAATGGGTGAATTTGCCGTGAATATTACATAAAGAAACGGAGCAATGGGCCCATAAGGATTGCCAGCATTGCAATATGCATCCTTAGCCTGCATAGGCCATGTCTCGTTGGCTCCATAAGTCTGCTGAACTATAGAGCGCGCAAGCAGATTCGATGAGGCTATGCCGCTTATCGTTGTCGAGCTGAGTTCATGCATTATTGATGCAGCCTCAGAATAGTGGAGCGTATATGGGGTTGGCGTGATATAGCTAACATAGAGAAGTATTGAGATGCTTATCGAAGCTATGATCAGCGCAAAGACCGCATCAAGAGTGAATATTATCGCTTTCATCTAACCAATCCCAAAGCTAGTGTTGGTCCACACCTCTGCTGTCATGGTGCCTGGGATGCCATTCATCACTATCGGAATCTGCGCTACCTGTATTGATTTTGCATTATAGGAAGCAGGGTTGTGCCCAATGTAGAGCGTTAGGCCGTTCCAGTTTATGCTTATGTAGTAGTCGAAGCCTATACCAATAACCTGCTTTGTTGCCTGGTAGTTGTAGTTGGACATTGCCATAAGCGTCATGACCTTCTGCAATGATATTGCATTGCCTTGGCCGCTGCCTAGGCCAGCAGTTATGTTGCCCCACGTGCTTGTCTGGTTTGCAACTACAAGGTTGTTCCAGTTGGCAGGATTGCCCTGTGAGAGTATGGTGCTCTTCAGGACGAGCAGCTGCATCTGTATATTCTGTATGCCATAGCCTTCTGAGAGGGAGAGCTGGCTGTTGACACTGTACCAAACATAAGTAAGTATGACTATTACCAATGCAAATATGACCATTGCAAATATCGCGTCAAACGACCAAAACTGCATTTTCATGGATACCAACTCATCGGGATGATACTTGAAGCAAAGTTGTGTAAACCTTCTTCATAAATTGTGCGCGCCTCACTAGCGTTGATAGCTGTATTATAGATCTGTACGTCTGCTATAGATGCATTTGCCAGTTCCAAACCCCCAGGTGGATTGCCGCCGATTCCGACAGCAGGGTAAAGGACAGGTACTTCTGGTACTGTCAGAGTGCATGAAGTAACATTTACACCATTTAAATAAATCACAACGCTGTCATATGCGTTTACAGAAACTATAGCATTATACCAAACGTTTGGTTTGATTAATCCTGCTGGGGTCGTGCAGAACTGCCAATTTTGAGGCCAATCTTCAGCTACAGAAAATATACCCGAAGAACCACCGGCCCACGTACCAGCAAAGTCATGATTCTGGTTTCCGCCAATCCCTCCATTTGAGCTTGCATTATATATGTCAACTATAGGACTAGCACCGCCGAGCACGCTACTAGATGGAGATATGGCAGAATTCAATTTAAACCACTGGCTGATAGTATATGAAAATGGAATACTAACTGATTTTGTTGCATATACTGCAGTGTTCTGTCCATTGAAGCTCAGCCCATAGGTGCCTGCCGAATTTAATGGATTATATGTTCTGCTCACTACACCGACGTAGCCTACATTTGTAGCAGTGCCGTTGTTGCCATTGCCAGAATAATCATTGGCATTGCCGTTGAGCGGCCACCAGCCGACAAGGCCAGCATTTGCAATTGGCGTGCCACTTATTCCCCCTGCATATAAAGTTTGTACTGCGCTTGGTGGGAGGGCAGTGCTGTAGATCTGGAAGTTTGCAATGCTTCCATTAAACATCGAAATCCCCCCTGCTGACTGTGCTAAAGAGATGCTGTTTATATTGTATGGCCCAGCTACACCGCTTACATTGTATGGGCCTGCACCGTTTGCATAAAAGCTTATCTTACCATTGTTAACAGAAATGCCTATGAAGTTGAATGTGTTGGCATTGATTCCAAAGCCGTGATAATAATTACTGCCTATTCCAAGTTCTTCGTCGCCACTTCCTGGTGAGGCACCAACGCCACCTCCATTATTGAGCCAGACCTCTAATGTGTTTGTACCAATAGAGTTCATAACAGTATAGCCATTGGCGCTTGTTATCTTCAATTGGTTCGCTGGATTAGCCCAGAAAACAATGCTGAACGAACTGGAATTTAGGCTTATGGGGGCTGTAATTACGCTGTTCTGACCGTTGAAGCTTGCTGCAAGCGAGCTAGTATAATTTGATGCTGCTAGATTCTGCACAGCAAAAGATGCAGCACCATACACAGTGCCATTGTTGCCATTGCCAGAGTAGTCGTTTGCATTGCCGTTGAGCGGCCACCAGCCGACAAGGCCAGCATTTGCAATTGGCGGCGCAGAGATGCCATTCTGGTAAAGCTGCTGGATCTGATTTGCGGATAGCGCTGTTGCATAAATCTGTGCATTGGCCATTTCTCCCTTGGCCACATTTGCCGATGCATTGTACCACATTTTAGGATAGTCATTGCAGCTAGATACGCTTCCTGAGCTGTCAATTCCTACAGCCACGCCATTAACATAAA
>JAVZDR010000016.1:0-11366 GCA_038873795.1 Candidatus Micrarchaeaceae archaeon
CTGAAGCAGCAAAAGCGCATTTTCTATGCTCTCTATCTGTATCCTTGCCACGTCCTGCTTCTTCCTGAAATCAGGAAGTATCTGGCTTGCAAAGCTTATTGGCAGAGTATCATCATATATGCCTTTCATTATTGTGTAATACCTCTTTGCTTCATCATACCTCTTACGTCGCAGCGCATCAACTGCCGACCTCTTCAGCTCGCCAACAAGGTCCATCAAACCTAGAATATATGGGCCCGTGGTCTCATTCAATGATGCTGCGCTTGGAAGCTCTGTGCTCTCGGCCTTGCCTATTATGGAATAAAGGGACGCAGCTTCAACATATTCCTGATGGGCCTGCAGTGAAGTGTTCTCGAATCCATGCTCAATCTTGCGCAGCGCCTCAATTGTCTTCTTTGCATCGTCAAGGTTCTTCTTTGCCCGTACTGGGTTGTTGCCATGCATTGCGGCTATGGCCTCTGCGCACCGCCTTATCACAAATCTTGACTTGCTCAGCACCTCTTCGTGCCTTGCCTGCATATCCTCAAGCTCGTCCTTCATTTTCTCTATGTTGCTTATCATCATATCACCTGCCTAAAATGCTTCTGCCGTACCAGAATATATATTGCTGGGCATAGCCTCTTATATGCCCCCATTTTTCGTAAGCGAACTCATGAAGCTCCCTTATCTTCTTTGGGCTCCCGTTGAAATATGCGTGCTCGAGCACTCTCTTCACCCAAGTGTCTATTGGAAAGGCTTCAAACTTTCTGTAGCCCATCAGCAGTATGCAGTCAGCTACCTTGTCGCCTATTCCGTCAAAAGTCATCAGCAATTCCTTCGCATCCTCATAAGCCATGCTTTGCACCTTCTTAACCTCATTGTTTTCTACAAATTCCCTTGCTACATTCTTTATATATCTTGATCTGAAGCCTGCGCCGCATCTGGCAAGCTCAGCTGCGCTTGCATTGGCTATTGTTTCTGCCTCTGGAAAGAGCCTGACCTTGTGATCTGCATCAGCATGGATTCTGCCGAACCTTCTCAAGAGGCATGTCATTATGCCCCTAATGCGCTTGATGTTGTTGAACTGTGATATCACGAACGCCAGAGATGCCTCCCAGGGTTCGCTTTTCGTCACGCGCATGCCGCGATATCTTGCTATTGCCTTGTGCATGAAGCTGTCTGTGTCTATGCTGCCGTAGACCTCGTTCATATTATCTGCGAGGCCGAGCCTTGTCCTGACCTCATCCTCTATGCCGATTTCGCGCATTGGCCTGATTCCTGAATAGCGTGCTGTTATCTGCGCAGCGCTGCCTACATTTTTGGCTGTAACAGTAAATGCGCCGTAGCTCGTAACGTAGCTTAGCTCGCTCTCATTTCTGTTGTAGTTGCCATAAAAAGTCAGAGGCTGCCCGCTCTCAAATGTGTATTCCATGCTGAAGTCCTTTACCGCAATCATGCAATTTCACTGACCTTTTTTCTGATCTGCTCCTTTGTATCCCTATCTCTTATAGTGACTGTATTGTCTTCTAGCGTGGTATAATCTATGGTTATGCACTTGAGCACGCCAATCTCGTCTGCCTTGGCATACCTCTTGCCTATGCTGCCTGTCGCGGAATAATAGCATTTCGATCTCTTTTGAAGAGAGGCAAAAACGTCCTTTGCCTTAGCTATGAGCTTCTCGTCATTCTGGAGAGGGAAGACGGCATATTCATATGGAGCAACCGACTTGTTCAGCCTGAGCCACTCCCAGCCGCGCTTGTCGTCTTCAACAGAATTGTCAAGAAGTGCGAAGAGAAGCCGGTCTAGGCCAATACTTGATTCGACAACATGAGGCATGACCTTGCCGCTTTCCGATGCGACAGCTAGGCTCTTGCCTGATTTCTTTGAATGTGCAGAAAGGTCGTAATCGCCCCTATAGGCATTGCCTGCAACCTCTATGTAGCCATAGGATGTACTTACCTCAAGGTCTACGTTGCCCCTTGAGTAGTGGGGGAGCTCCTCCTTATTGAGCTTCCTGAATCTCAATAAGTCTTTTTTGAAGCCAAGCTCAAGCATCATCTCCTGCTCGAGGTAAAGGACAAGGGCAAAGAATCTGTTTGGGATTGCGCCCTCGGCAAGCAGTTTTGAGAGCTGCACTTCGCTGGTCCTTTCGCCATCTGCAAAGTTTATCTCTTTCTTTAGAAGGTCGTCGCTTATTTCGAAACCGTTTATTGAATGCTGGTCTGCAGATGGGTCGAAGAACAACTCTGTTTCCATCTGGCTGAACTCCCTCATGCGAATGAGCTGCTGCCTCGGTGAGATCTCATTGCGGAATGCCTTGCCCGCTTGGGCAATAGAGCATGGGAGCTTCAAGCCATAGAGCCTGTAGATGTCGCTGAATTCAAGGAAGATGCCCTGCGCAGTCTCAGGCCTGAGGTAGCCCGTTTCAGTCCCCAATGGCCCTATCATCGTCTTGAAGAGAAGGTTGAAGTACTCTGCATCCTTGAATGCGCCGCCGCACTTCTCACACCTGATCTTCAGCTCTTTTATCCTTGCGTCTATCTGCTCCAGGCTGAGCTTCTTTACTTCATCTGATGATTTGGCGTCGCCTATTTCCTGATAGTATTCTTCAAGGAGCTTGTCGGCCCTGTAGGCTGTACCGCACTTGCTGCACTTCACTATTGGGTCTGTGAATGTAGCAACGTGCCCGCTGGCTTCCAGCACCGCGCTTGGGACTATGTTTGTTGCCTCAATCTCAAGAGAGCCAAGCATATCGACGAATATCCTGCGCCATGCCGCTTCTATGTTGCGCTTTATGCGCAGCCCTATCGGCCCATAATCATAGAAGCCTGCTGTCTCGCCATAAATGCCGAAAGCCTTGAGGTAGATGCCTCTGCGCGTTATTATGCTTAATGCCCTGCCTTCGTTTTCTGTCATAGAAACACAATTGTTAGGCAAGATACTTATTTATTACTACGCTGGGATATGCGCGCGCCAGTCAGCATCAGAATATTCTTATAGCCTTGTTGCCAATTGTTAGCAATGAAAAAGCTGTTCAAATGCGATATCTGCGGCCTCCATTATAGGGACGAAAAGCTTGCAGAGATGTGCCATGCATGGTGCTCTACGCACAACAGCTGTAACCTGAGCATAGCTAGGCAGTCTGTAGAAGCACATGAATCAGCTGCGCGAAGGGCTGGAGGCTTAAGCTATTAAATGTTTTTACATTGATGTTTTATTGGTGTTCGATTGAGAAAGGAGAGCTTTGAGGAAAGGAGGAAGAGGCTGCTCAACGCTGCCAGGGAGGCTGTTGGCAGTGCATATGCCAGCGACGAGAAGTCAATAATACAGGCTATAAATGCATATCTTGAGCTCGAGAAGCTCAGGAACATGCTCTTCGAGAGACTTGAGGAATGGTATAGCCTGCATTTTCCCGAATTGAGCCCAAGCAGCCAGAGCGCTTATGCAAAATTCATAGTAGAGTTCGGCAAGGACAAGAAGATGGCAACAGAGGAGGGCCTTAAGTCGATATTCGGCGACAAGTCAAGGGAGGTCTTTGCGGCCATATCTAAGAGCATAGGTGCTGAGCCGAGCAGCAGCGAATACGCCCAGATCAAGGGCATTGCGAATGCTGTGCTCTGGCTCGCGGAGATGCAGAAAGGCATAGACAACTTCATAGAGGAAAAGTCTAAGTCGGTAATGCCTAATCTCGCCTACCTCATCGACTACAAGGTGGCGGCGCAGCTCCTGAGCAAGGCCGGATCCCTGAGCAAGCTCGCCATGATGCCAGCAAGCACGATCCAGCTGCTCGGCGCTGAGAAGGCTCTCTTCAAGCACATAAAATTCAGGAGCAAGGCCCCTAAATACGGCTACATCTTCAAGCTTCCACAGGTGATGAATGCGCAGAAGGATCGGAAGGGCAGGATAGCGAGGGTGATAGCCGCAAAGATAGCCATAGCATCGAAAGCCGACGCATTTTCTAAGCACTTCATAGCTGAGAAGCTGAAGGCTGAGATGGAAAGGGCAATTTCAAACACTTCGAGAAAGCAGCCAAGATGAGATTGCCCATATGGTTAGGTGGATTCGCCTTCCTTAGCATATATGATAATGTTGGGCGGCCTTCTCGGCATTGGGTTTACCCTAAGGCCGTATATTGCCTTGACGCCCTTTTCCTCTGCGACAGCCACAAGGCGCTGTGTTATGGTGCCATCAAGCACTATGCCGTAGATCTTCTCCGTGGAATTTATCATCAGGAATATGTCTCTTATTGGGCCCTCTTTTATTATATTGCCGCTGCTGTCGTAGAGCCTGCACCTCAGCCTGTTAGAGAGCTCATCAAGCCCCTTGGCAAGCTCGCTTAGGACTATGCTCTCAAGGGCTGGCTTTGGCTGCTGCTGCGCACTTTCAGCCACTTCGCTCGCGTTTTGGCTTTCCATAGTTGGCAGCAGATCCTCATTCACAGCCTCTTCCAGAGGCTCAATGACTGGGTGCTGCTCAGCCTTTGGCTGCTGCGCAGGCATCTGTGCCTGCGGCTGCTGCTGGGGTTTCCGCTGCTGTGTCTGCTGTGGCGAAAATCTCTGCTCTGGCTGCTGTGTCTGCGGAGCCTTTTTGCCCGAATTAAGATACTGGTCTATAGGCGTGCGCGACCTCAGCGCTTTTATTATCTCCTTTCGTGTAAGTTCCTCAACCTCCTTGCCATCGGGCGCCTTGGCTACGTAGTCCAGATCACCATAGTGGAGGAGGGTGTTCACTATCATGTCGCCGCCTCTGTCGCCGTCGACAAACGCTGTCACTTCCTTCTCGCGCATCAGGTCTATTATGCTCTTTGGTATGCTTGAAGATGCTCCACCAACAGCTACCACATTCGTTATATCGTTCTTCAGCAATGTAAGCACATCGGCCCTCCCTTCCACCAATATCACATCATCGCTGCTCGCGACATCAGGTCCGGCAGGCAGTTTTTCAGGGCCATAGGTTGCTATCTCGCTTATCTTAAGGTCCGCTTCCACTATTTCGGTAAGCTCCCTGCTGTCGGGTATTTGGTTTGTAAGCAAGTTCTTGAGCAGTTCCTTGGCTCTCTCTAGCACCTTCTTCCTCTTTTCGGTCCTCATGTCATCGACCTTGTTGATGTGGAACTTTGCATCGTATGGACCAACTCTGTCGACAGATTCGACAGCAGCAGCGAGTATGCATGTCTCAACCTTGTCCAGCGAAGCGGGCATCATAAGCTTTCCGTATGTCTTGCTTCCAGACTGCGATGTATCTATCTCTATCCTGCCTATCTTGCCGCTCTTCTGCAACTCCCTCAGATCGAGTTCGTCGCCAAGAAGGCCCTCGGTCTGACCGAAGACCGCGCCTATTATGTCTGGCTTTTCGACCAATCCGCTTATCTCAAAATTTGCCTCAACCATGTATTTTACCATATCAAGATATGTCTTTGCCATAATCTCACTTTTCCGTATTTTCATTTATTCTTCTAACCGGCTCAAGTATCTCTTCCACGGCCCTTACGCCGAGTAGCTTGAGGAGGGACTTGCCCAGGTTCACATTGATCTCCAGTTCATTTCCTTTTTCCAGAAGAAGAGCGATTACCTTTTCTTCTTTCCTCCAGCCGCTCTCATCGTCGTCCATCACTATGCATACTTGTTTGGTTGTGTCTATTCTAGCACTGCTGTAGAGTAGTTCATCGAAGGTTATGGATTTGATGCCAAGTTTAGCAAGCACATCTTTGTCATGATTTCCTTCGACCACAACCGTACTCTTGGCCATTCCGCTAAGTATGCGCTCAAGCCTTTTCCTTGCATTCTCATCCTTCCTGCACTGCTGCACTCTCATCACTGGAAAAGTCGCATTACCTGTGGCGCGCAGCTATGCTAACCAAATCCTTTTGTAAGACAATTAGCATTAATTCGTGACGCATCTCCACACCGAAATGCAACTTGAACCGATTACATTTATATATTGAGAAGTAATAATTATATATCTTACTGGTGCGACAATGACCCGCTATGAAAAGGGAGCAAGGGGCGAGAGGGAGTTGCTTGAGAAGTTCCGCAGCGCAGGCTACTCTGTGGTAAGGAGCGCGGGCTCTGGCGTGAATTCTATAAGCCCTGACATACTCATTGTAAGGAAAAGCGGCGGGATGGCCTTCGAATGCAAGGTCTGGGACAAGAGCAGCATAAGCATAGACCCAGAGAAGTTCTGCTTGCTGAAGGAATGGGAAACAAATACAAACTTCCAAACTTACATAGCATGGCGCATGAACGGCTTGGGCTGGTTTTTCATAAGGCTCGATGAGCTCACAAAGGGGAAGAACTACACAGTGACAAGGAAGCGCGCAATCGAGATAAACAGGAGGCTTGAAAATCTGCTTTCTGGAGAAGCCTAGTGTATGCCACTATTCGGCTGTGCCGCGTAGATTTTTTAAGGCTTTTATTGCATGAAATACTACTTTTGGGGGATCTGATGGCGAGGCAGTTCAGTCTTTATGATATAGAGCATTTCATAAGGGAGGCTGGCGCCGAGCGCGTCACAGAGGATGCTGTTGAGAGGCTTGAGAAGGAGCTTGAAAGGCTTGCTGAGGCTCTCACAAAGAGGTCTATTACATATGCCAAGCATGCGGGCAGGAACACGCTCATAAAGAAGTCGGACGTGCTCCTTGCAAGAAGCGCAGATCAAAAATGGGGCACGAAGATCTTGATGGCGAATGCGAGGAGAACAAAGGCAAATTCCAGAGCGGAAAGATAGATAGCCATCTCAGGCTCCCTTATCCTTTTCATGTTCATGACAAGGTGCGCCAAACTATAGATCTTCTTCCCATAAGGCGCTTTCAATGTTCCATCTTTCTGTGGTATGCCTAGGTCTGTGACGTCGAACCTTCTCCTAAGATGCAGGAAGAATTCTGCAAACCATGGTATGAAGATTATTATGCCGAAGAATTCGGCATTGCCCATTATCATTATGGTCACAAGGGCCGCACCAACGACATATGTGAAGCTGTCCCCAGGTATTATCTTGGCCTTGTAAAGATTGAAAGGCATGAAGCCTATGATGGCCGAGAGCAGCAGTGCAGAGAGTAGTAGGCCTATGCCATTGCCATAAAAGAAGGAATAGAGAAGGAGACCGAAAGCCGCGACAGCAGTCATGCATGCTTGCAAGCCATCAAAGCCACCGAGCAGGTTGACCGCATTTGAAACGAAAATTACAGCCAGGGGTATTATTACCAGGGGATATATGAGGAAAAGGTCAAGCGCACCTATGCCTGGAATGTATACTGTGCTTACTCCTGCATTTATGGCCATCAGCGGTATTGCACCTAAAGCGGTGAGCAGCGGCTTCTGCCAGCGCTCGAGGCCCTTGTTTATGCTCTTCATTCCTGTTGACCAGACTCGCCTGCCCTTTACGTTTATGTCGTCTATGAATCCCACGAATGCTATGAGCATTATAGAAAGAGATGCTGCGAAGAGGTTGGGTATGCTTAGTATGGGCTTGAATATATATGTTGCACCGAATATGTAGATGAGTATGCCAAAGATTATGCCGAAGGCCACGCCTACGCCGCCACTGCTTGGCAGCTTTATCGGCCTGCCTTTGTTTCTGTCCTCAGCAATTATCCCAGCTTCGCTGAAATAGCCGATGATGAAGCGCACCGCTCCAACAGTTGCTACAAAGGTGAGCAGCGCAGGTACTATTACTGTAAGATAGACATGCGGATCCATAATAGAATATCATTGCTACAAGCTAAAAATCTTCTTGCACAAAATATTCTTGGCAAGAATTATAAGCTTGAATGTTCAAAGAGATGCGGGTGTTCCTATAATAGATTACAAAAGCATAGAGGAGAAGTGGCAGGCTGAATGGGAGAAGGCCAAGATATTCGAGAGTGATGTAAACAATGAAAAGAAACCGTACATGGTCTTTGCAGCCTTTCCTTACGTCAATTCGCCACAGCATATAGGCCACCTGAGGACATACGGCACTGCAGACATACTCGCAAGGTACATGAGAATGCGTGGTTACAACGTTTTGTTCCCGATGGGCTTGCACGCCACCGGCACGCCTGTCCTGGCCTTTGCGAAGAGGATAGCGAACAATGACAAAGAACTCATCGATGAGATGAAGCTCTTCGAGGTTCCTGAAGAGGCGATAAAGAAGATGACAAGCCCAGAATTCATAGCCGAGTATTTCGAGAAGAGGACCATTGAAGAAATGCATAGGATGGGCTACAGCATAGATTGGCGCAGGATGTTTGTTTCCATCGAGCCATTCTTCAGCAAGTTCGTCGAATGGCAGTTTGGCATACTCAATGAGAAAGGGCTTCTTGTGCAGGGCAAGCATCCCGTGGGGTGGTGCCCCAACGAAAACAATGCGGTGGGGATGCACGATACCAAGCATGACGTAGAGCCGGAGATAGAAGAGGAAACGGCAATAAAGTTTAGGGTCGAGGGCGAAGACGCTGCGATGCTCTGCAGCACATACAGGCCTGAGACGATCTTTGGTGTGACAAACATCTTCGTCAACGAGGGCGCGCAGTACATCCTTTGCGAGATAGAAGGGAGCAAGTACTACATTGCAAAGGACGCGGCAGTCAGGCTGGGCTTCCAGATGAAGATAAAGCCAATAAGAGAGGTTGCGGCCTCTGAGCTGCTGCAGAAGAGATGCATAAACCCGATGACAAATGAATCAATACCGGTGCTGCCGGGATTCTTCGTCAAGCCAAGTCTCGGCACAGGGATGGTGATGAGTGTGCCTGCCCATGCGCCGTTCGATTATGCTGCCATTGAGAGGCTCAGGGCAAGCGGCTATCCGCTGCCCAATATAGTGCCTAAGAAGATAATAGAGGTAGAGATAGGAAGGTCGCTCAGCGATGTCAGTGCAGGCGAGGCCAAGGCATTGCACCCAGAGATACCAGCGCTCGCTTACCTTGAAATACTCCATACTGGGGTAAATGCCATAGACGACATGCTTGAATTTGCCACAAAGCTCCAGTACAGGGAGGAATCGCACTGGGGAAAGATGCTTGTAAAGGGCTATGAGGGCATGAATGAGCCTGATGCTAGGGAGAAGGTCAAGGAGGAGCTTATGAGAAGGGGCAGCGCCATTAGCATCTACATCCTTCAGAACGGCCCTGTGATCTGCAGGTGTGGGGCTGAGGTCGTTGTGAAAGTCGTAGAAGACCAGTGGTTTCTCAACTATGGCAACGCAAAATGGAAAGAGATGGCTAAGGATGCATTTGGCGGAGTTCGGGTGCTCCCAGACGTGCAGAGGAATGCAATAGCAGCAGCCATAGACTGGATAAACCTAAGGGCCGTCGCAAGGGCACAGGGGCTTGGAACGCGCTTCCCTCTTGATACGCACTTCATAATAGAATCACTCTCAGATTCAACAATCTATCCTGCATTCTACACTATATCAAACTTCATCAGGGGCATTGACGTGGGGAAGCTCAAGAGAGAGTTCTTCGACTATGTCTTCCGCGGTATAGGCGACGCTGATGCTGTATGCAAGTCCACAGGAATCGATTTCGAGGTCATAAAACGCTGCAGAGAGTCTTTCGACTATTGGTACAAGAATACATCAAACCATTCAGGACCTGATCTGATACCCAATCATATTACCATGTTCATCTTCAACCATGCGGTGGTATTTGAGAGGCAGTATTGGCCCAAGCAGATTGTGATAAATGGCACTGTCCTTTCGGAAGGAGAGAAGATGAGCAAGAGCCTCGGCAATATAGTGCCGCTCTCAGTCGGCATAAGGAAGTTCGGGGCTGATCCCCTGCGATTTGTTGTTGCGGGAAGTGTCGACATTCAGGGGGATGGAGAGTTCTCAGTTGCGGCAATAAACGGTGCAAGCGAGAGATTCGAATACCTCTACAATCTTGCGCTGAAGGTAGACGAATTCGAGGCAACGGCCCTCAGCGACATAGACTACTGGCTATATTCGAAGATGAACTCTAAGATAAAAAAGGCAACAGCCGCAATGGACGGGCTGCAGATGCGAACCGCATCGACCGAAATACTCTACAACTCTGTGCTAGAGCTCAAGCATTATTTCGAGCGCGGGGGCAAGAACAACATAGTGCTGAAGGAATTCATCCAAAACGTTTCGCTGATGCTCCAGCCTTTAGCGCCGCACATAGCTGAGGAAATATGGCATGCAATTGGCAACAACACTTTCGCATCTACAGAGAAATGGCCACCTGTAAGCGAGGAGATGATAAGCAGCAAGGTGGAGAGGAAGGAGGCGCTGCTTGAGGATGTGATAGAAGACATAGAGGCAGCCAAGCTCGCCATAAAGAAAAAATGCAAGGAGCCCAAAAGCGTTACAATAATTGTGGCAAGCGAGTGGAAAAGGTCAGCAATGAATACGCTTGCAGAAGCCAAGGACATAGACAAGGCTATAAGCACAGAGATGGGAAAGGGCGCAGGCACTGATGCTGGCAAGCTTGCCAAATATCTCTCAAGATTTGCCAAGTCGATAAACGAGGTTGAGAAGGTTGAGATAAGTGCGCAGGAAGAGTATTCATTCATAAACGGCGCGAAAGACTACATTGCAAAGAAGATAGGTTGCAGTGTGAATGTAGAACTGGAAGAGGCATCGAAGTCAGGCAGGGCTGAGAGGGCTGTGCCTTTGAAGCCAAGCATAGACATAGAATGCTGAAGAGGAGCCGGCACGAATCAAAAAGGTAAGTATAAAAATACAGCAGCTTATATATTTATTGTTTGATTTTTCGCAAGAGAGAGGCAAGGTAATAGCATGGGCAGGTTTCCTATAGCAGATGCAGAGATCTCAAAGATATGGATATGCAAAAAATGCAAGGCGAGGAACAGGGCAGGTGCTACAAAATGCAGGAAGTGCGGATACAAGTATCTGAGACCTAAGCACAAGGTGCTAGCTGCAAAGAAATAAGTTCTGCTCGATGAGGATTGATTAGATGGTAGATCTAACACCTATAGAAACAGTTGTTATAAAGGCAATGAAGGACCTCGGCGCAACAAAGGAGGATGCGCTGAAAACCGCAGATGACATAGCGAAGAAGTGCAATAGGCCAAAGAGCATGGTCAACAATGCGCTCGTAAGCCTATCACAGAAAAATATAGTGAAGAGAGTGGCAAGGGAGAAGGCATCTGGCTACTACATAATAGGCCAGGTATAGGTGCTTATTTGGCTGATGGCAGAGATTCGATAGACTTCATAGCCAAATACAAAGACTGGATTGCCATAAAGAAAATGAGCATACTTGAAGATACAAAGCCAGAGGAGGTTGCATTCCACCTTGCTGGGATAAGGCAGCGCATAGACGTAAAGGCCTTTGAGATACTCGGCATAGACATAGCTTCGCTTGACGCTTACGCGGCAAAGCTCACAAATGGCATGCGGAAGAGCTATGCGAATCTTGCAGAAGC
>JAVZDR010000017.1:0-9834 GCA_038873795.1 Candidatus Micrarchaeaceae archaeon
AGCGTTGAGAAGAAGTACGGCAAGCTTCCCGACGACGAATTCATAGAGAAGTGCAAGGAGCTTACAACAGAAAACCTCGTGAAGATGAGGCGCGAGATGCTGAGGCTCGGCTTCTCCATGGATACTTCGCTTGAATACATAACAATGTCAAGGGAATACCAGGCCAAGGTGCAGCTCTCACTCCTTCTCATGTACGAGAAGGGGCTTGTCTACAAGGGCTCTCACGCTGTCTATTGGTGCCCTCACTGCAAAAGTGCAATAGCGAGGGAGGAGATAGAAGAGATGGAAGAGAAGGCAAAGCTCAACTACATAAAGTTCAAGATTGAGGGATCAGATGGGGAAATAGAGATCGCAACAACAAGGCCTGAAATGATTCACGCATGCGTCGCCCTTGCCGCAAATCCAAATGACGAAAAGAACTCAAAATACATAGGCAGGAGGGCTGTGCTTCCAATCTTTGGGCGCAGCGTCCCAATCATAGGCGATGAAGAGATAGATCCAGGGTTTGGGACAGGGATCGAGATGATATGCACTTTCGGCGACAAGCAGGACCTTGTGATGTACCACAGGCACAACCTAGACAAGATTGATGCGATTGACGAGGACGGAAAACTGATAAATGCCGGCAAGTACACAGGCCTTTCTGTTGATGAAGCCAGAAGCGCAATAATCAGCGATCTCAGGAAGATGGGGCTGCTTGCCAAGCAGGAAGAAATACTGCATTCCGTGAAGACACATGACAGGTGCAAGCACAGCATAGAGCTCTTGTCAAGCAAGCAGTGGTTCATAAAGACAAAAGACTTTTCAGAGAAGATAAAGGAGATCGCTTCCAAGATAGAGTGGATACCAAAATTCATGGAGAAGTACCTTATAGACTGGGCAGACTACATAGACTGGGACTGGGTCATAAGCAGGAATAGGCGCTTCGACACGCCGCTGCCATTCTGGTACTGCGAGAAGTGCGATTACATAGTTCCGGCAAGCAAGGAGAACCTGCCAATAAATCCGATGAAGGACAAGCCCCCAATCGATAAGTGCCCAAAATGCGGCGGCAGGATTGTCGGCGAAAAAATGACGTGCGATGTCTGGGTCGATTCCTCGATTACGCCCCTTGTCATAGCTGGCTGGCCTGAGAACAAGGCGCTATTCGAGAAGATCTTTCCAGAGAGCATAAGGGTCCACGCTACTGAGATCATAAGGTCCTGGACTTTCTACACAATATTCAGGGTCTGGGCCCTCACAGGCAGCATACCCTTCAAGCAGATGCTTGTCCATGGCCTCATCTTGGGTGCAGACGGCAAGAAGATGAGCAAGAGCATAGGCAACGTCGTCTCGCCAGATGAGCTTCTTGAGAAGTACTCGGCAGATGCAATAAGGCTCTGGGCTGCACTTGGCAGCGAGATAAGCAAAGACAGGGCTCTGATCTTCAATGATGTAAAGTATGCGCACAGCTTCATAGTCAAGCTCTTCAACTCCTTCGCGCTTATAGAGAAGGCGCTCCAGGGCTACGATGGCTCGTTTGATGCTGCACACCTCAGCGACTTCGACAGATGGATACTGAATGGCATAAACAGACTCATAGAGAATGCAACCAAGTCATATGAGAGTTTCGATTTCTTCGGCGTGGCCAATGGAGCTATAGAGTTCTATTGGCATGATTTCTGCGACTTCTACCTGGAGGAGGTCAAGCACATAATATACAGCAGCGACGAAAAGAGGAGGAGGGCTGTGCAGTATGTGCTGAGATATGTTATAACAAACACGCTTAAGGTGCTAGCCCCCATAATGCCATTTGCCACGGAAGAGCTCTTCTCAAAGCTGGGCAAGGGCAGCATCCACATGCAGGATTTTCCAAAAGCCGATACAAGCATGCTCAATCCAAGCTATGAGGTAGCTGGCGCATATCTCAATGCCATAATTGCCGCGGTGCGCAAGGAGCGCACAAAGAAGAAGCTGGCCCTTAACTACCCAATAACAAAAATGATTATAAATGTTCCTGAAGAATATTACTCTTTGTTAGAGCGTAACAAGTCAGAGCTTAAGGAAATATGCAAGGTTAATGAGCTTCTGCTTGTAAAGTCAAATGAGCTTGGCATAGAGCTCAAATTCGATTAGTTGATGCAATGGCTAGAATGCATACGAGGAAGCATGGTAAATCCAAGTCTAGGAAACCCGCTGTGGAGATCGGCTCAATGCCCCAGGGCCTTGCCATGAGCAAAGACGAGGTGAGGAAGATCATAGTCAGCTACGCAAAGCAGAACATGCCAGAGCAGCTCATAGGGCAGAAGCTTAAGGATGAGCACAAAGTGCTATATCTCAAGCAGCTCTTCGGCAAGAGGCTCACCAAGGTGCTTGAGGAGGAAGGCGTTAGGCGCGAGATTCCCCAGGACCTGCTCTACCTTCTAAAGAAGGCTGTGGTGATAAGGAACCACCTTGCCGCAAACCACAAAGACACATACAACAGGATAAGGCTCAGCAGGGTAGAGTCAAAGATCTGGCGCCTTACCAAATACTATAAAAGAAAGGGCGTGCTGCCAGAGTCGTGGAGATACGATCATGAAAAGGCTGCGCTGCTCGTAAAGGGCATATGATTCAATGGAAGCTAGAAAAACAGAGACATGGAAGCTCAAGAGATGGTTCAACGTCTATGCGCCAAAGGTGCTGGGCGGCGAGGTCATAGCCGAGGTGCCAGCAAGCGATGAGAAGAGCATGGTTGGGCGCAACATTGAGATCAACCTCTCGTGGCTAACGAAGAAGCCGGAGCATTCATTCATGGGCGCGACCCTCCATGTAACGGGCGCTGAGGGCACCTCTGCGCAGACAGAGCTCAAAAGGCTTGAGCAGAGCTACAGCTACACCCATTCGCTTGCGAGGAGGTACAGCTCAGTGATCTACACTGTCGACAAGGTTAAAGACAAGAATGGCAGGGAGCTTGTTGTAAAGCTGATAATAGTGACAAGGGACAGGATAACCACGACAAAGAAGACTGCAATAAGGAAGATGATCTCCGAGTTCACCCGCAACTACGTGGCTGGCATGGACTACGAGGACTTCGTCAAGTCGGTCATAGAGGAAAGGTTCCAGAGCGAGGGGGCTAGCAGGGTGAAGAGCATTGTGCCTGTAAAGAGGCTGGAGGTAAGGAAGCTCGAGCTCTGATTCTCATCCTAAAATGCATTTTTGTAGGCATAGCCAATCTTTATTGCGCAAGGTTTAAAAAAAGGCGCAATCACTAGGTTATTCGGCTGCAATGCCACTGTTGAATCCATGCCAGACAAGAGGGAGGATATAGTTTCAAATGAGGACTATGCCGAGCGTTACGGCTTCAGCGACAAGCTTGAGTACAGCTACAAGACGCCGAAGGGCATCTCCGAAGCGATAGTCAGAGAAATATCTGGCATAAAAGGGGAGCCTGATTGGATGTTGGAAAAGAGGCTCCTCGGCTACAAAATCTTCAAGGAGAAGCCACTGCCAAGATGGGGCGCCGACCTCAGCGGCATAGACTTCAGCGAGATATACTACTATCTCAGGCCGACAGAGAGGCACAGCAGCAGCTGGGAGGACGTGCCGGCTGAGATAAAGAAAACTTTCGAGAAGCTTGGCGTGCCCGAAGCGGAGCGCAAGTTCTTTGCCGGGACTGAGGCGCAGTACGATTCTGAGGCTGTGTATAGCCACATCAAGAAGGAGCTGGAAAGCAAGGGCGTAATATTCACAGATACAGATTCTGCGGTGAAGGAATACCCAGAGCTTGTCAGGAGGTATTTCGGCACCATCATACCTCCATCAGACAATAAGTTCGCAGCTCTCAACACAGCAGTCTGGAGCGGGGGCTCTTTCATTTATGTGCCCAAGGGCGTAAAGCTGGCAATGCCGCTGCAGGCATATTTCAGGATCAACGCAGAGAAGGCCGGCCAATTCGAGCGCACTCTGATAATAGCAGATGAGGGCGCCGACGTTACCTATATAGAAGGGTGCTTCCTGAAGGGTACAAAGATAAAGACACTTTCTGGGACAAAACCCATAGAGGAGGTTAACGCTGGGGACTATGTCCTGACGCACAGAGGGCAATATAAGATGGTTTACCACACGCAGGTCAGGAAGCACAATGGTAAAGTTTTTCATATAAAGTACATGGGCGACACCACAGCAACACTGAATGTTACTGGCGAGCATCCGTTCTTAATATCAAAGAGAGAGAGAAAGGGGCATAGAAATACGAAATGGGATGTAAAATGGGTCAGAGCTGACGAACTTGAGAAAGGAGACTACTTAGCCATACCTATAGATAGAAATATAGAAAGCAAGGAAAGGCGCGAGTTCTATATAACTACTAGCGCTAGATGGCGCAACCTAACTGCTAAAATTAGCATTGCAACTGATAAAGAGTTCTTCAGATTAATCGGTTACTACCTATCTGAGGGCAGTACTACTGGCAAGAGCAATAAAAACTACTTGTCTTTCACATTCAATAAAAACGAAACAGAATATATTGGCGATACTGTTTTGCTGTTAAAAAAGTACTTCGGCAAAGAACCCATCGTGCAGGCAGAATACAAAAACGGAATAAGCATAGTACTATGCGATACTATGGCCGCGGAGTTCTTTAGTACCGAGTTCGGTAATGGCGCAGCGAACAAACACCTTCCAAATTGGGTCATGCACGAATCTCTAGAAAAACAAAAAGAATTGATAAAGGGCATGTGGCGTGGAGACGGCAGCTACATGAATAAAAAATATAATTATGGCATTAAAAAAATGTTCAGGATAAATACAATATCAATTCGACTTGCAGAACAAATGCGCGAGATGATGCTGAGGTTTAACATATTTGCAAGCATAAATAAACAGAAGAGATCTGATAAGAGACACGTCATGTACTGTATATATGTAGGCGGTGAAAACCTTCTATGGTTCGCTAATCTCATGGGCGTATTAGACACAACCATAAAAACTTCAAACCGTGACGGTACAATGTCATTAGTCTCGATAAAACAGGCGCAGACACAATCATCACACGGGAGGATATATGGCAATTATGCATTTGTGCCTATAACTGAGATTTCTTCTGAAGAAGCGAGCAATGTTGATGTATATAACTTTAGCGTAGAGGAAGACGAAAGCTATGTTGCGGAAGGGGTAGCGGTACACAATTGCACAGCGCCAATATACATGAGCTCATCGCTGCATGCCGCAGTGGTTGAGCTTGTCGCGCACAAGGATGCTCACATACGCTACGTTACAGTGCAGAACTGGTCAAAGAATGTCTACAACCTCGTCACGCAGAGGGCCCATGCTTATGAGAATGCAAATGTCGAGTGGATAGACTTCCATATAGGCAGCAGGACCAACATGATCTATCCAAGCATCTTCCTAAAAGGGCGCGGAGCTTCAGGGAGCGTATTGTCTGTGGCAATCGCAGGCAAAGGCCAGGTGCAGGACACCGGCGGCAAGATATACCACCTCGCGCCCGAGACATCCTCAAAGATAGTATCGAAAAGCGTTTCAGCCTACGATGGCCTTACAACTTACAGGGGCCTTATCTACGTGGGCAGCAAAGCCGAAAATGTCAAATCTGCGGTGAGGTGCGATGCGCTTCTTCTGCATGAGGGCTCCAAGGCAAATACCTTCCCAGATATTGAAAATCACCGCGACGATGCCACGCTGACCCATGAAGCGACTGTGGGCAGGATAGGCGAAGAGCAGCTCTTCTACCTCATGAGCAGGGGTCTCAGCGAGGAGGACGCAATAACGAGCATTGTAATGGGCTTCCTTGAGCCATTGGCAAAGGAGCTTCCCCTTGAATACTCAATAGAGCTGAAGCGGCTCATAGAGCTCGACACCACAGGCTCGGTGGGATAAGAATGGAAAACATTAGCCAATACCTAAAGGATTCTAACAGCTTCTACGAGTCTATGCCAGAGGAGACCAATGAGCTCTACAAGAGGAAATATGTCTCAATAAACCTCGACAATGTTGCCAAGCTCATTGGCTTCAGCACGCCAATGGGTGGCAAAGCGCAGCCAAAGCCTAAAACAGCCCAGTTTTTCAAGGAGCACTTCGCAAACGCGGAGATGAAATTCGATGCCCTGCTGGGCGAGGACGACTTCATAGCCACAGGCATAAAGGCAAAGTACATGCGCTTCATCAAGCAGGATGAGGAAGACTACGAAAACATCTCAGGGCTCTTCATGGAGAACTTCGAGGATGACAAGTATACCGCATTCATCTATTCATATGCAAATGGCATGCTGCACGTGCGCATACCAAAGGGGGAAAAGGCACAGATCAACATGCTCCTTGCAAACATAGAAAGGCCATTCTCGACAATGCTTTTCTTCGAGATAGAAGAGGATGCTGAGCTGAATGTCATAGAGTTCTTCACTTCTGGTACAAGCGGCGCATCTTTCCTCGGCACAGCCAATATTGCACTGCTCGGCAGAAGGGCAAAGGCTGAGATAAACATGCTGCACAATGAAGGGCCTGAAACGGATGTGGTGAGCCTCTCATACATGAGGGCCCTCGCTGGCGCATCGGCCAAGGCAAACTACATCTACGTTGGCGGCAACAGGGTTAAGGCAAAGAACAGGCTCGATGCCGCTGGCGCGGCGAGCAGCGTAGAAGCAAACGAGGTGATCTTCAGCAGCCGCAGGCAGGCCTTTGACATAAACACTAAGATCGTCAATAGCTCCTCAGGGATAAACACCACATCAAAGCTGGAGTCGAGGGCTGTAGCGGCTGAGGATTCAACCTGCTACCTCAAGGGCTTTTCGAAGATAGAAAATGGAGCCAAGGGCGCCAAGGCTTTCCTAAATGAGAGAGGCTTCCACCTCAGCAAAAGGGCAAAGATAGAGACGATGCCTCACATGTCTATAGATGAAAGGGAGGTAAATGCAACGCATTCTTCAGCGACGGGCCCCATAGATGCGGAGGCGCTCTTCTACCTCATGAGCAGGGGCATAGAGAATGAAGAGGCCAAGAACCTCATGATCTTTGGCTTCCTCATCTCTACCATTTCAAACATAGAAAGCGGCGCAGCCAAAGCCTATTCACTTTCGCTTATAAGCAGGAAGCTAGCCGGCAAGGAGGGCATAGGGCTCCCAAGGATGGAGAGCCTTGGCATGTGGCTTGAGGGCAGGCCAGGCGGCATCTGGAACCGCCACAAGTACAGATGAGTGAGCGAATGATTCTAGAAATAAAAAATCTGCATGTAAAAGCAGGCGGGAAGGAGATAGTTGGCGGAGTCAGCCTCACAATAAGGCAGGGCGAGGTCCATGTCATGATGGGGCCAAATGGCTCTGGAAAGACAACATTGGCAAAGGCCCTGCTCGGCTATCCTGGGCTTGAGATAACAGAAGGTGAGATACTTGCCGATGGGGTAAGCATAAAGGGCATGCCGACCAACAAGCGGGCTGCCCTTGGCATCTTCCTCGGCTTCCAAAACCCTGTGGAGGTTGCTGGGGTTGGCTTCATAAGCCTGCTCAGGTATGCAAAGCAGGCGATGGAAGGCAAAACCGAGATAAAGAAGCTCATGGCCGAGGTGAAGGAGAGCGCGAGGAATCTGAAGATGAGCGAAGAGATAATAGGCAGGGCCGTGAACAAGGATCTATCCGGCGGAGAGAAGAAGAAGGCTGAGATAATGCAGATGGAGATTCTCAAGCCGAAGATAGCAATACTCGATGAGCCAGATTCTGGGCTTGATGTTGATGCTGTTCGGGTCGTTGCCGCAAACATAAACAGGATAATAGCTGGCACAAATGTCGGCGTGCTGCTGATAACGCACTACAGCAGGATACTTGAATACATAAAGCCAACGCATGTGCATGTGATGGTCGGCGGCAGGATTGTTGCCGAGGGGGGCATGGAGATAGTAAGGAATATAGAGGAGCACGGCTATGAGGTATATGGCAAGCAAACCTGATGAGGTGTTTCAGAATGCTAGATCCTGATGAGGTGAAGAAGGATTTTCCAATACTTGGCACAATGATGAATGGGAAGCCGCTTGTCTACCTTGACAATGCGGCAACATCCCAGAAGCCAAGGCAGGTAATAGACGCAATAGTAAAGTATTATTCTGAATACAACGCCAACATCCACAGGGGCATCTACAGCATAGCAGAGAGGGCAACTGCCGCATACACAGAATCCAAGGCAAAGCTCTCTGATTTCATAAATGGCGGTGGCATTGAGAGCATAGTCTATGTTAGGAACGCAACAGAAGCCATAAACCTTGTGGCGCTCTCATGGGGCAATGCAAACATAAAGAAGGGCGACCACATACTAATATCTGAAATGGAGCACCACAGCAATCTTGTGCCATGGCAGCTCCTTGCAAAGAGGAAGGGCGCGCATCTCGACTACATAAAGCTTGATCCAAGCAATTCTTTCCTCGACATGGAGAGCTTCAAGGAGGAGCTTGAGAAGGATCCAAAAATCGTTGCGGTGACCCACGTCTCAAATGTGCTTGGCACCATAAATGATGTTAGGCGCATAGCGAAGGAGGCTCACAAGCACGGCGCTGTTGTTGTGGTGGATGGAGCGCAGTCTGCGCCGCACATGAAGGTGGATGTGAAGGCAATTGATTGCGACTTCTTTGCGCTCTCAGCTCACAAGATGCTTGGGCCAACGGGTATAGGCGCGCTCTACGGCAAAGTTGAGCTCCTCGAAGAGATGGAGCCCCTCTTCGGCGGCGGCGATATGATAAGGGAGGTCACACTCAGGTCAAGCAGGTGGAACTCCCTGCCATGGAAGTTTGAGGCTGGCACGCAGAATATAGAGGGCGGCATAGGATTCGGCGCAGCGATTGACTACCTCAACAGTCTTGGCATGGAGAATGTCCGCGCTCACGAGATAGACCTTACAAAATACGCTCTTGAGAGGCTCTCTGAGGAAGAGGGCGTGGAAGTTTATGGGCCAAAAGCAAGCGAGATAAGCATGAGGGGTGGCGTCGTATCATTTGGCATAAGAGGCGTGCACCCGCATGACGTTGCGCAGATATTCGACAGCGAGGGCATAGCGATAAGGGCTGGCCACCACTGCGCGATGCCCCTTGTCACAAGCGTCCTGCGCGAAGGCGCTGTATCAAGAATGAGCTTCTACATCTACAACAGCAAGCGAGACATAGACGCTGCAATGGGCGCCATAGAGAAGGTAAAGAGAACATTCAGGCTGGTGTGATGGAGCTTTACGGCGAAATAATAATAGAGAACTACGAGAATCCGCGAAACAAGGGCAGGATGCAGAATGCAGACGCTGAATTCCACGAGGTTAATACAACCTGCGGCGACGATATTACGATCTATATCAAGGTCAGGGATGGGAAGGTTGATGATGTGAAATTCGATGGCAAGGGCTGCGCCATAAGCATAGCCACTGCCAGCATGCTCACTGAAGCTGTCAAAGGAAAAAGCATAAATGAAATAGAAAAGATGGACTTTGAGTTCATAAAAGGGCTTATAGGCATTGATCCTGGCCCAGCAAGGCTCAAGTGCGCGACACTCCCCCTAAAGACGCTGAAGGGTGCTCTTTTCATATACCAACACAAGCCGATGGACGAGGCTACAAAGAGGCTTTAGCAAGCCTCTTCTCAAGAAGTTCAAGCAATACCACAGCATCATTGTGCTCCTTGTCAGAAGCAGCATAAAGAAGGGTTATGTCAGAACTCTTGGCAAGCTCGACGAGCTTCTCGAACTCGGGGTTTTTGGCGAGCTCCTCCGCATACCTCTCCTTGAATGCCGCCCACTTTGCCGGATTGTGGCCGAACCATTTGCGCAGCTCCGTGCTCGGTGCAACGCCCTTAAGCCATATATCCACGTTGGCTATGCTTTTCTTGAGCCCCCT
>JAVZDR010000018.1:0-9750 GCA_038873795.1 Candidatus Micrarchaeaceae archaeon
CTGCACATTCAGTCAAATAGCAAAATTTCTTATCTTTATATGTCTATACCTTATTATGGAGGGAAAAGAGTTTGTTGGAAAAATAACACATTACTACAATAAGATAGGCGTGGCGGTCGTGGAGCTCTCAGCAAAGATCAGGGTCGGGGAAAGAATAATTGTTGAGGGCCCCGGCGTGAGCTTCGAGCAGACAGTAGAGAGCATGCAGGCCGAACATGTTGATATAAGGGAGGCAAATCCTGGGGAATCGATAGGTCTAAAAGTTTCTAGCCCTGTAAAGGAAGGCTATAAAATATATCGTACGCAATAGCATTTAGGCCCCCGTAGCTCAGTGGTATTGTAAAACACTAAAGAGCGTCTGCATGGTAAGCAGAAGGTCGCGAGTTCAATCCTCGCCAGGGGCTTTTTGTATCTTGCAAGCATGGCTAGAATGAGACCTTGCCGCCGATGCGCATGCCTGCCCTCCTGCCCATTCCAGATTTTATTTCAAGCACATACTTTGCTGGTTTTACTGGGGTGTAGGTCTTGCATGCAAATATGCCCTTGCAGGGCCTTGCCCCGCTGATTATCTCAACAATATTCTTGTTTTCATCTAGCCATATTATGTCTATCGCGAATCTCATGCCGTGCATCCATATCCCGTACCTTGCGCTTCTTCCGAAGATGAAAAGCATTCCTTCGTTGTCGCCAATGCTGCTCCTGTACATGAGGCCGAGGGCCTGCTTAATGAAGGAGTCAGCTACAAGCACATCAAAGAGATGGCTTTTATATTTAATCCTTGCATGTCTGTATCCAGGTTTGAGCAGGGTATATGCCAGCTTCATGATGCACATACGATCGCTTATGAAATACAATAAAATCCATATAAATTTATGTTTTGTAACTTTCGTGTTGCAATAGCCGAGGAGTCATATTTAAAGAGGCATGTTCAAAATTAAAGTAGCGGGGGTAAAAATATGGATGGCGAAAATCCAGTTGATGGGCTGGAAGAGAGGATCGAAGGGATAGTGGAGGAAGAAAACGCAGGCGCGCGCATGGGCGCGACGGGCTTCGATATAACCAACCTGATAATAAAGAAGTCCAATAGCAATGCGGAATTCAAGAGGTACATTGAGCTCGCTGGCATGCTTGTATTAGGCTATTATAAGAGGATTGGCAGCATAAGCAAGGCCAATGAGATAGTGTATGATCTAGTAAGCAATGCAAAGGATGTTAATGAGCTAGCCAACCACTACAAAGCGCTTAAAGGGGATGAGGATTCATCGAAGGGCGTAGACCAGACAGAGAGGGCAAAGGAAAAGATTGCAAATACGCTGCTAAATGACTATTCGAAGAGGTTCGGACCTACAAAGCGGGAAGCCTACAACACCCTTGTGCTGCAGGGCTGGCTTGGGAAAGTCGAGGGCTTGCACGACATGGTGCTGCTTATGGACAATGTGCTTACGATAAGGGAGAAGATAGGCAATTCCTGGGACTATGAGCTGCATATTGTGCCACTTCTTCTCACAAAAGCATATACATTTGAGACGCTTTCTGACTTTGCCAATTCCACAACAAACCTCGTGGTAGGGCTGAGCAAGAAGCTTGGCGATAGCTACCTTGCGGTCATAACAACAGTAAAGATACTTGAGCTATCGAGCTCACCAAAAACCGTTAAGGGCTACCTGAAAGAGATGATAAACGAGACTAAGAAGGAAATAAACGAGCTCAATGCTGAGCTTGCTGAGATAAGCGCGAGCAGATTGTCAAGGCTTGCCAACAGCATTAAGATAAAGTGGATAAATGATAGACTGAAAAGCCTCAATGCGGAAATGAAAGAGCTTATGGAGGGCATAGACCCAAAGGAACTTTCCCTTGAAAGCACAAGGAGGTAAGCCATCTTACCTACGCTAAGCGCGGCGCGCTTTATGCACGCCGCGCCTTGTTTTTTGCATTTTGTACGCTGCTCACAGCCTCCTCAAATATCTCAAGCCCTTTCTCAACGTTTGAATGCTTTATTGTGAGAGGGGGTATGATCCTTATTGTGGATTGGCCTGCAGGCAGAAGGAGCAGACCTTTCTCAAAAGAGTAATTCAATACCGCCTGCCTTTCCTCTATACCAGGTTCCTTGCCCTTCTTGCTTTTGACGAGTTCAACGCCTATCATCAGGCCTATCCCCCTGACGTCGCCGATTATCTCGTATCTCTCCTTCATTGAATTGAGCCTTTTGAAGATGTATCTGCTCTCTGATTTTATGTGCCTCTGAATTGACTTGAAGTTCCTCTTTACATACTCAAGAGAGGCCTTTGCCGCTGCTATCGAGAGCAGATTGCCGCCGAATGTATTTGCGTGCGCGCCTGCTGGCACATCTGCTATGCTCCTCTTCACAACCGTTGCACCTATTGGCAGGCCTCCACCTAGTGACTTTGCCATTGTGTATATCTCTGCCTTTACACCGAAGTTGTCGAGCGCGAGGAATTTGCCGGTGCGCATGTACCCTGCTTGGACCTCATCGTCAACCAGTATCATGCCATTATCATCCGCTATTTTCCTTATTTCCTTGACAAATTCCTTGGGAGGCACTATGTAGCCGCCTTCGCCCTGCACGGGCTCTATGAATATTGCAGATATCTCTTCGGGTGCGACCTCCTTGCTCAGGGGATATTTCTTGATATAGTCTATGCATGCCATGCCGCAGGAAGGGTATTCCTGGTGAAATGGGCATCTGTAGCAGTATGCAAATGGAGCGTGTATGACCGCATTGAAGGGTCCAAAGTACTCCCTCTGTACGGCTTTGGATGCGGTAAGCCCTAGCGAACCCATTGTTCTGCCGTGGAATGCATTGTAGAATGCAAGGACATATGTGCGCTTTGTTGCAACCTTTGCATATTTCAAGGCCGCCTCATTGGCTTCTGTGCCAGAGTTGGAGAAGAAGACCTTTCCGAACCCTTTGGGGAACATGCTGACCAGCTTTTCGGCGAACTCAACTGGAAGCTCAGAGTAGTAGTCAGTAAACGCTGGGTGTATGAGCTTTTCAAGCTGCGCCTTCACCGCATTTCTCACATATTCGTTTGCATTCACGCCCAGGTTATATACGGATATGAAGCTTGAGAAGTCTATGAACCTGTTGCCCTCTATATCATATACAAAATCGCCTGATCCATGGTCTGCCACAAATGGATACTCTTCCCTTGTTGTGGTTATTATGAACTTCTTGTCTCTCTTTATAAGATCAAGGACGCGCTTGCCTATCTTGACCATCCAATCGGTGTTATTGCTCTGGCAAAAAATAAAATAACTGCTTAATTAGGCTTGGCGCAATGTATAGGGCTAGACTTTTGCCTCTATGCCAAGGGCTTTGTTCAGCTCATTCCTGTCACTAGGGTCTATCTTTTCGTTAAGCAGCTCTAGATGCTTTATATTGCATCTCCTCTCCTTGGCCCTCTTTTCAGAGACTATCTTCACAAAGTTCCTGTCTATGATCTTTGTTATAACGGCCTTGCTCCCTGCATCGCGCCCATATTTCTTTATGCATAATCTGCCAACCTCTACCAATGCCATGAATTCACCTGAGAGCGGTAATTATTATTTCAGCAACCTTAGAAGCTGGAATATTGTCTGTCTTTATCACAAGATCAAATGGGCTCATGTCCCTGCCGAACTCTATCTTATAGAGGCGCTTGTATATTTTATAGTTTTCTGCATCCCTTACCTTCACTATATTGAGTGCCTCTCTGAAGCTTATCTTATCGCGCTTTGCCATCCTCTCCGCTCTCCTTTCTACGCTGGCTGAAAGCCAGACCTTAAAGCCATATTTCGAGAGCCATGGCAGAGTATAGCTTGTTGCAACTATATGCCCTTTCCTTATCTTGCTTATGAATATCCTATCTGTTTCCCTGTCTATCCTGCTATCCGCTTTGCGCTTGCTGAGGAACTCTATGCCCTCTTCAGTGTCCCACCACTTCTGGCCACTTATCCTGTAGCCCATGCTTACAGCAACATCTTTCAGTATATCACTGCCGCCAACAGCCTTGATATGCAGCCTTTTGGATATTATGCTTGCTACGGTAGTTTTGCCGCTTGCCGGCAAGCCTGATAGGATTATGGATTGCATGCAATCAATCAGTGCGAGATCCTTTGGAGGATGTACTTTCGCTGCTTTATGCCTATTTCTGTCAGTTTGAGTTCCCCACTTTCGACTCTGCTGCTGAGCTTTACAACTTCTGCCGTGCATCTGGCGCAGAGAACACCACCGAAGAGTCTTGCATTGGTCCTGAGCGAGCGCCCTTTTGCATGCCTGTCAGTCGTTAGCCCGTTGAGCTCCTTACCGCATATGGCGCAGTGTGGCATTGAATCGCGACGCCTCTCATAATGTATTACGTGCCTCTTCTTCAGCGTCACCCTATCGAGCTTTCTGAAACTATTAGATCTATGCATTGGTTTGGGCAAACAAGCACCTTACATGATATAAAAGTGGTATTTATTTGGCCTGGGCATCTATAAAAAGCTTATTGCTGGGGCTGCTTCCCAGCCAGCTCTGCCTGCCTCCTTGCCCTGGCTTTCTTTCTGTCATTGATCATCAGCGCTATTGATGCTATTAAGCCGAGGACGAAGACTACGTAGAAGAAGAATATCCTGTAGTTTATGCTGAAAGAGGAGATATGCACAGTGGACGCGCTTGGAAAAGCCATCGGCAGCGCTATGTAATAGATAACTATGAATAAGGGCAGTATTATTATGCTTGCCTTGAGCTGCTTTGACATGACCTTACCGCTTATGCTCATCAGCTCCCTCTGCTTTGCCGCCAACTCCTCCCTGCTTGCGTTGTTCTTGACCATCTCCATTAGCTCATTCTGCTTAGCCTTCATCTGCTCCTGCATATCATATATCTCATTGACGTTAGAGAGCTTGCGCTGCAGGAATACTGAAAAGGCAACATACGCGATGCTAATCAATGCAATTTCAAGCAAGAGCAACATTATACCAAGAGCTATGTGTTTTTATTAGTGTTAGAGATATATAAATATATCGATGGTGCCGTCATGAGCATACTCATAAAAGGGGCGATAGTTGTTACGCAGGATGAGGGGAGGAGCGTCCTCAAGGGAGATGTGTACATAGAGGAAGAGAGGATAGCGGAGATAGCCGGGCGGATAAATGTTGGCGCTGATTACAAGATAGATGCAAATGGGAAGATACTCATGCCTGGGCTCATAAACACGCATACCCACGTTGGCATGAGCTCTCTGCGCGGCTATGTGGATGAGATGAGCCTTGATGAATTTCTTGAGAAGACATTCGCATTCGACAAGGGCAGAGAAGATGCCCACTTATACAAGGATAGTGTGGTCTCTATAAGAGAGATGCTGCAGACAGGCACAACCTCCTTTCTGGACTTGTATTATGGCGAAGAGGTTATAGCAAGGGCCGCTGCAAAGCTTGGCTCACGTGCATTCTTGGCATGGGCGATCCTCGACAAGGAGTATACGACGCAGAAGGGTGTGCCCCTTGAAAATGCGGAACGCTTCATAAGGAAATTCATAGGAAGAAACCCTCTTCTCAATCCTGAGGTGGGCCTGCAGGGCGTCTATGTATGCAGCGCAGAAACCATGCGCAAGGCAAAGGAGCTTGCAGAGAGATATGATAGAATAATAACAATGCACCTTGCCGAAAGTAAGAGGGAGGTTGAGGAGAGCAGGAAAAAGCGTGGTAAAGACCCAATAAGGTACCTTGAAGAGATAGGCTTCCTCGGAAGGCGACTTATAGCAGCGCATGCGGTCCATGCTGACAATGCTGACATAGCGCTGCTTGCTGGCAATGGAGTTACTGTCTCGCACAACCCGGTCAGCAACATGAAGCTTGGGAATGGCATAGCGCCTATCTACGAAATGCTTAGGGCAGGCGTAAACATAACGCTTGGCACTGACAGCGCGGCGAGCAACAACAATCTTGACATGTTCCAGAGCATGAAGTTTGCTTCGCTATTGCAGAAAGGTGCAAATAGCAATCCTGGAATTGCAACGGCACAGCAGGTCCTGGACTTCGCAACCGTGAATGCGGCAAAGGCACTTGGCATGCAAGACAAAATAGGCAGCATAAAGGAGGGTATGCTTGCTGATGTGGTGTTGCTTAACCCCAGCCCTAACGGGCTGCCGCTGAGCCGGGCCAATGCCGTAGCAAACATAGTCTATGCAATGGAAGGTCTCAATGTGGAGATGAGCATAGTAAATGGAAAAATAGTAGTGGATAAGACCATAGAAAAATAGTTGCAAAGAAAAGAAAAGGCCGCAGAACGCGGCCTCAGCTAAATCATTCCATCTCGCCGCTTGGAGGTGTGCCTCCCTGCGGCCCTCCAGCTGGCGCCTTGCCCTTTGAGCTTATCATGTCATCGATTCTGAGGATTATCTCAGATGCCTCGCTCGCACTCAGTATTGCCTGCTCCTTCACCTTCGTAGGCTCAAACACCCCGAGCTTCTCCATATCAGCTATCCTGTTCCTGAAGACGTCTACGCCGAGGGTCTTGCCATCTTTGCCCTTGTGCTTGGTCCTTAGCTGGACGAGCGTGTCTATGGCATCCATGCCTGCGCTCTCAGCCAGGGTCTTGGGCACTATCTCAAGTGCATCGGCGAATGCCTGCATTGCAAGCTGCTCCCTGCCACCAACCTCGCTTGCATATTCTCGCAGACCATTTGCCAGGTCTATCTCTATGCTCCCTCCGCCTATAACATACTTTCTTCCCTCCACTGCGCTTGCGACCGCGCCTAGAGCGTCGTTGAGCGCACGCTCAACCTCATTGACAACCTGCTGCGTGCTGCTTCTTATGAATATTGTCACGCTCTTCGGGTCCTTGCACTTTTCGACAAAGACCATCTGCTCGTCGGCCACCTTCCTTTCCTCAATCAGGCCGGCAAATCCAAGGTCAGATTCTGATAGATCAGCAAGGCTTGTCACGATCTTGGCGCCTGTTGCCTTTGCAAGCTTCTCCATGTCGCTCTTTTTTACGCGCCTGACCGCAAGAATTCCTGCCTTTGCCATGTAGTGTTGGGCTATATCATCGATGCCCTTCTGCACGAATATGGCGTTGGCCTTAGTCTTTGCAACCTTGTCGACCATCTCCTTCAACATCTTCTCTTCTTGCTCTAGGAAAGCCTGCATCTGCTCCGGCGAGGTTATCTCTATCCTTGCATCAGTTTCTGTCTTCTCTATCTCGAAGGCCACATCTAGCAGCGCAACCTTCGCATTGTTCAGCACCTTTGGCATGCTCGGATGCGCTACCTCCTTGTCTATAAGCACGCCATTTATGAATTCAGTATCGGCTATGCTGCCGCCTTCCTTCTTCTCCAGCTTTATGAAATCCTTGTCTATGATGAGTTTGCCGTCCCTTGTTTCAGCGACCTGCTTTATGGCTTTTATCACAAGCCCAGAGAGATACTTTTTGACGCTCTCATCGCCAACGTTCTTTGAAGCCATCGAGATCAGCGCTATCTTCTCTAGCTTGTCATCGTCATCAAGCGATATGTCGTAGGAGTACTTCTTTAAAATTTCTATGGCCTTGTCAGCTGCCATCTTGTAGCCATTTATTATAGTGGTTGGATGAATGCTCTGCTCTATCAAATTGCCTGCGTATTTGAGCAGCTCACCAGATAATATCACAGCTGTTGTAGTGCCATCGCCAACCTCCTTGTCCTGGGTCTTTGCTATGTCAACCATTATCTTTGCGACTGGATGCTCCACGTTCATTTCCTCTAGTATAGTCGCGCCATCGTTGGTTATGACTATGTCGCCGAGCTCGCTAACGAGCATCTTGTCCATGCCCTTAGGGCCAAGAGTGGTCTTTACAGCACTCGCTACTGCATATGCTATTGCTATGTTAGTCCTCTGCGCTTCTCTTCCAAGAAGCCTTGTCGCGCCTTCCGGCAACACAAGATAAGGTTGTCCCAATTGGTTACTCTCTGCCATAATTACACCTCGTAGCTTTTAAATATAACGTGCTTCCCCAAAACAAAGATACGCAACTGCTAGATCAATGCAAATGTATACTGTCAATTGCTACTATATATAAACGATAAAATTCTTATACCTTATCTTTGCTGACGAGTAGGGCGCTGACTTTTACATCATAACATACAATTCACTTATGGTCTCTTATTATATTACTTCCTTTTTCACGCACGCCTAATCCAATACGCGGTTCCGGACGCAACATGAAGGGCAGTTAAATGTACAACAAATTTGCACTTCTCAATAAAGCCGAATACGAAAAGTTTATATTTGCACCATCAGATTGAATATGGTGCTACTATGGAAGATCATGTGCTAAAAAAAGGAGAGCTTGACCAAAAGTCACAGAAGATGCAGAAGAGGGAGCTAAACCCAAAGCCACAGATAAAGATACAGAACATTGTGGTAAGCGCCGACCTGCATGTTTCGGTAGACCTTTACGCGCTCTCCAAAGGCGTGAAGGAGGTGGATTACGAGCCTGAGCAGTTTCCAGGCGCAATATTCAGGATAAGCGAGCCTAAGGCCGTGATAATACTCTTCAAGAATGGAAAGCTCATCTGCACAGGGTCTAGCTCCGAAGCAGATATAAAGCGTGTGCTCAAGCACGCGGCGAAGGTCATAATGAAGTATACCATAGCTTCGTAGCTACTCTATATACGCGCCCTTAGCCACGCGCCTTGCAATCCTATCGAATTTTTCAAAGAAAGCCTCCCATGAGTAGTTTTCTTCAACATGCCTCCTTCCCCTCCTCCCAAGTTCCTCTGCAACGTCCACATGCTCAGCAATGAACTGCATCTTCCTGGCCATTTCTTCTGTGGAGTTGACCAAATAGCCTGTCTTGCCGTTTATTATTGTCTCCCTGGGGCCGCCCTCGTTCACCGATATGATTGGCTTTTCGCTAGCCATAGCCTCTATTGGCACCATGCCGAAATCCTCGTTTACCGCTGCAAAGAGCACTGCTGTGGACCTTGCTATCATGTTTCTCATCTCTTTCTCCCCAACATTGATCTTAAAGATCAGATTCTTTACGCCCTTGGCCTGCAGCGACCTGAAATATTCGATATGCTCCTTGTCCTTTGAGAGGGCTCCCGCTATTATAAGCTTCATGCCACTCTTCGTCCTCCTCTGGAATTTTGCAAAAGCATCAATTACATAATCCTGCCTCTTTGTCGGGATTATCCTTGACGGATATATGAAGAACTTTTCATAGTCTATGTTCCTGTAGTCCCTCACATCCACGCCTGGGTTTATTACTGTTGAGCTGCGCGAAAAATAATTCCTTATGCGCTCCTGCGTGTTTTTACTGTTTGTCGCTATTGCCTCGATCTTATTTATTATCCCTTTCATTATGAACTTGTAGGTCCTTGTAAACGTTGCATATATTATCTTTTCCTTGTAGCTCCTGCCCTTTGACCTTACAGAATATAGGTCGTATACCTCCCTTGGGGGCGTATGGCAGTACCACAGCACCTTGGGGTTCTTGTGCCTTATCCACTCGCTTGGCGAGATGTGCGCATTTATTAGGTCGTAGTCGGCATTCGGCATCTTGAAGTTGTAGAAATTGTAGCCATAATTGAGGCCCTGCGACGCCCTGTAAGGCAGGCTCTCTGCGAGCGGGACCTTCTTGCCTATGATCTCTATATCTATATCCCCAAATTCTGGAAAGGTAGTGTGCTTATTGTACTCTATGGTATAGATTTTTGCTCCGTAATGCTGCGCTATCTTGAGTATGACCTTCTCGGCTCCGCCCATCAGAGTAAGATAGGGCTG
>JAVZDR010000019.1:0-9709 GCA_038873795.1 Candidatus Micrarchaeaceae archaeon
TGTTCGTAAACATGATACACCCATATCTTTCTGCTATCTCCTTTTTTCTTGCAATGCCAAGGTTCTCATAGGCACTTGCGGCACTGCCCTTGACGCAAAGCGCCCTTCCAGAGCCTGATATATAATTATATATCTCAGGATTCCTGTTATCGACAAACGCGCTTGTGAGGTCGAAGATTGTTGCCATGACTCCTGCATTCTTCGGTACCCTTTCCGGGGCTTTCTCTGGCGCAAGCCTCTGTATTACAATTCCGCTCACCACCACAATGCCAAGAACCAAGTAATAAAGGTATATCCTCTCGCCTAGGAAAAGAGAAGAGAATGCAAAAGTCAGGAAAGGCACGAGCAGCATTGCATTGCCCACTATTGTAGGCTCGAGGGCCTTAAGCGAGTAATAGAAGAAGACAGAGCCTATTGAGTAAGCTATGCCTCCAGTAAAGAGTATCGCCGCAATTGAGCCGGGAGTAAAGTTCCCCCCAAAATCTGCGCCAGTGGCAAGCACAAGCGCAAAGAAAGAAACAGCAGCAACAGCATCAAATATCAGATTCTGCGCATACACATCAGCATTCTGGCTCCTTATGAGCACATTCGAGAGCGCAACTGCAAGGGCCGCAACAAAGAGCATTACTATGTACGGCGCATACGCATAGTCTATGCTTATGAGTGTGCCTTGCGTCAGAGCTATGTACATCGCAGCAAATCCTATCAAAAGCGAAGCAACCTGGTACTTGTTGACCTTGGTCCTGATGACCAAGGGTATGAAAGGCACCATGAGAAGCGGCCAGCTTCTGTAGATAACCCCGGCAAGGCTGGCTGTGGTATGCGTTATGCCTATGTTGAGCAGCGCGGCCGAGAGGAAGGCATTGAGGAAGCCGCCAATAGCCAGTATATAGAATGTCTTCTTTCTCTTAGTTATCTGCTTAAGACCATCTCTCTTCTTTGCTATGACTATAATGCCGAGTATTGCTGTAGATAGGAGCAATGAGTAAAATAGGAAGAGGGGCATGCCAAGCGCTGTGCTGCCTATGTCAAAGAATATGGGCCAGAAGGCCAGTTCTACCACTATCGACGAAAGCAGTATGTAGCCCTTTGCTCTAGGAGTAAGTCCCATAATTTCTTCTGTTAAAGCTTTAAGAATTTAAATATGCATTTTTATAACAAAATGTGCTGAAAAATTGCGGAATTTGCGCGATTGGATGAGGGAATATGACTATTCAAAGAGGGCCGTGCTGAGGATGCTCTGCGAGGATGCAAGGGCATCTATAACCGATATAGCAAAATATGCAAGATGCTCCAGGAGCATAGCTTCCAGGTATATCAAGGAACTTGAAGATGAGTTCGGCCTGCGCTATACAATAGACTTCAAAAAAGATGCAATAGGCCTCGCTTACAGGTATATCCTCTGGATAAAATTTGCGACCCCTCCGCCAGAGGAAAAGCTTCTCGAAGTACTAAAAGAAGATTATAAGGTGCAGTTTGCCGCCACAACTGCTGGCGATTTTGATCTTCTTGTCGAAGTTGAGTCCAGTGAGGGGAGCAGCTACATACTATGGGAAACAGCGCTAGCATACAAACTAGCAGAGTACAGGCCAAGCATACATCCATCGCAGATTGTAATGACCCATATAGGCTTCATACCCATCTCAAATGAGCTTCTAAGCACCATAGACTTGAGCAATCAGGGAATCAGTGAGCGCGACAAAAAAATAATACTTGCGCTTAATGAGAATTCAAGATCAAGCTACAGGGAGATCGCAAAGAAGACAGGGATCAACGAAGACACAGTAAGATATAGGATGTCAAAGATAATGTCCTCAGGCATAATACAAAGGCTTTCCGCAATAGTGACAAAGCCACCGACAGAATACAATATGGCATTCTTTGTCACATACCGATTTGCACCTGGCACAGAAAAGAGGGCAGCACATGCTAGGAAGTATTATATGGAAATTGACGGCAAAATGCCTCTCATAAACACATTTCAAATTCTTGCCCCGACTAGTGGCAGCGAAAGATTCTTCGTTATTTCATGCTTCGACAGCAAAGAGGAAGCCATGGAAAAGGGGATAAAGATGCACAAAGTCATATTCAAGGGAGACGAGCCAAAGATAGTACATGCCAAAATAGGAAGCGTCCTGAAGGGCTTTTTGCCAATAAGGAATATAGATGTAAGAAAACTCTACAATGTTATCAAATGGGAGCCTGACTACCAAGGCTTCCCAACCGCATAATATTCTTTATAAGTTCCTTACCTTTTATGACGCCGATTGAGCCTTTGCTGTCTATTCTTTCATCGAAGTGCATTTTGTCACTGCCAGAAAACCCGAAAGGCTTTATCATTACAGGTACAGGATCCGAAGAATGGGCCTTCAGTGTGCACGGCGTAGAATGATCAGACGTAACGCATACTGTAGCGTTTATACCGGCCTTTGCCAGAGTGCCAAAGAATTCCCTGTCTATCTTTTCAAGCACACCCTTTTTTCTGATTGCGTCACCATCATGGCCTGGCTCGTCCGGACCTTTTATATGCACGTATATGAAATTGTAATTCTTGAATCCTGACTTAATTATTGGGACGATCTGCGAATAGTCGTATAATCTTCCTTTTGCGCGCAATTCATGCATTCCAAGAACTTTCGCTATGCCCCTTTCTACAGGCATCTCTGCAACAAATGCCGATCTTATGCCATACTTCCTATCGAGCGGGACCACATTGGGCAATCCCATTCCTGCATCTCTAATCAGCAGCGTGTTGGCTTCGGGCACGCCCTTTTTCCTTCTAGCCTTGTTTACATTGGATTTCTTTAGTATGCCTATGCACTTTTCTATGAATTCGTTCACTATGCTTGCCGTTGCCTTGCTCTCAGGGGCAGAATCCAAAGGCTCCACCTCAGGCAGTTTTTTTGATGCGCTTTTTACAGCCACGGATATTTTGCCAGTCTTGACATAGCCTACATCTGCATTGGAGACATTCGGGCTAAGCCTAAAGCCCAATCCTCGCATTGTCAATACCCCGCGATGGCCCACAGTAGCCTTAAATACTATTTTTACACCGTTTATTTTTATCTTCCTTATTTCTGCCTCGAGTTCTTTTGCCTCTTTTTTTGTTACATTTCTTCCTGCCCTTCTGTCAATTATCTCCCTTTTGTTGTTTATAGTGGCAAAGTTGCACCTGAATGCGACTGTGTCATCGGTAACTTCCAATCCTGCTCCGTATGCTTCAAGCGGGCCTCTGCCAGTATACTCTTTTTTGATATCATATCCAAGTATCGAAAAAACAGCAGCGTCCGATTCCGGAGCCACGCCTCTTGCTATCGGATACATCATTCCCTCGAAAGAATTTTTAGAAAGTGCGTCAATGTTGGGCATCAATGCCGCTTCCAGCGGGGTCCTGCCGCCAAGGGCAGAGTTGCCGCGGTCCGCAGCGCCATCCAATATTATGAGCAGATACTTTCCCATGACATCCAGCAGATTTCAGTTGTTACCTTTCAAGTACGAATTTCTTGCCTGCAGCCTTCTCTTCCTTTATCTTCTCTATGAGCATGCTGCTTCCGCTCGCCACTATTATACTGTTGTTTTTCGCTAGGTAATCTTCCATTGTTTTTAGCGCCGGCGATCTGTCGGCATATATTGTAAGCAAAGGCTCGCCGATTTTTACGCTGTCGCCAAGCTTCTTATGCAATACTAGAGCGACCTTTTTGTTAGCTGGTGCTCCTCCGCTTCTCACAGCATTTGCTATTGCAAAATTATCTATGAGCATGACCTTGCCATTCTTATCTGCATTTACTGTTGCACTGAATCTACCGACCGGTATCTGCTCAGGCTTTATGCGGCCGTCTCCGCCCTGCATTTCTATTATCTCGCGCAACTTCTTCTCGGCAAGCCCGCTCCTCAGTATGTGCATTGCAAGCTCTTTTCCGTTCTTTCTTCCAGCCATCTCAAGCAGAATGCCGGCTATTGAAGCCGCCTTGTCTGCAAGGTCCTTTGCATTTTCGGGATTGCCAATGGTGCGCAGTGCTTCTATTGCCTCAGCGTTTGCCCCAATTGCATAGCCGACAGGCTGCTCGCCGAATGTTATTGCGCCACGCACACGCATCCCGAGCCTGTCGCCAAGCTTCATGAAATTCCTTATCAGATCCTCTGCATCAGCATTGTTTTTTACCTTTACTGTGCTGCCGACGGGCACGTCTATTACTACATCTGTAGAACCAACAGACTTCTTCTTGGAAATTATTGATGGAAATAGCAGAGGGTCTATTGAAAACTCGTATTCGGCTTTTATGAAGATGTCGTCGGCAGGCGCCAGATGCACGGCTCCGCCCCAAACGACACAGCCATTTGTCCTTTCAACGACCCTTTTCATCTCGCTAATGCTCAGCTCAACAGGCATCAGCGCTTCGGCCCTGTCGGCAGTGCCAGCAGCTGAAGTTATGGCCCTTGACGACGTCTTAGGTATTGTAAGACCAGCAGCTGCTATTATCGGCACCACAAGAAGAGTGGTTTTGTCGCCAGGCACACCACCTATTGAATGCTTGTCATAAATCCTTTTCCTGTTCAATTCCAGGATGTCGCCCGTCTTCACCATGGCCATCGACATGTCAACTGCTTCATCGAAGTCCAAGCCGTAGGAATGCAGTGCAACAACGAAAGCTGCAAGCTCCTCTTTTGTAAGGTCCTTGTTGATTGCGTCCTTCACTATCTCGTAGAGCTCAGCGTATTCAAGCTTCTTCCCATTGATCTTGTCCTTTATTGCAATGACAGATTTTGGCAGAGGTGCAGGTCTGACATCAATCCTGCTAAGATTTCTTGTCTCAAGCACATCCCTTACGTCTTTTGTCATGCCCAATGCTCCTCTTTTTATGATGCTTGTAGTGTTCGCTATTGCGATAGTTTCTTTCGAGTTGTATCTGAGGGCTATCCTCTCGCCTGCATGTATGCCAAGCATCTGCGCGTCTATCTCGTTGATCAGGACGACATTCGCCCCCGTTTCCAAATCAAGCGTTTTGGCCTTGAATATCACTCAATCATCTAGTCTTTCTATATCCCCAGTATTTCAGCGCCGCAGAGAGCTCTCTATGGTCTTTGGCGTACTCTCTCAATTCGATTCCATCCATAGATGCATCTATTGCCTGCCTCATTGCGGCAGCGCCAGCCCTGACGCCATCTGGATGGCCGTCGATGCCTCCGCCAGCCTGTATGACAATCTCATTGCCAAGTATTTTCATCACAGCAGGAACGAGCCCGGGATGCAGCCCTCCAGAGGTGACAGGCAGCACAGGCTTGATGTGGTGCCATTCCTCGCCAAGCACGCTCCTTAAAGGCTTTACCTTGTTAAGCACCATCTCATCGTCTAGGTCGATTACCTCCTTCAGTGAGCCTTCCATCTTGCCGACGACAGTGCCTATGTGTATCTGGTCTACGCCGATAAGCCTTGCAAGCTTTGCCACCATGAGCATGCTCATGCCATGCTTAGGGTTTCTTGTGAAAGCTGCGTGGAACGCTCTATGTGCATGCAATGCCAGCCCAAGCTCCTCGCAGCGCTGCCTCACTGTCTGCAATGCGGCCCAGCCAGCAGTCAATATATCAACCATCACATATTCGCCGCCAAGCTCCTTGACAAGCCACGCCCTCCTTAGCATCTCATTTGTCTCAGCTGTTATGTTTGCTAGGTAGCTTTTCCTTTCGCCTGTTTCGCGCTCAGCGTAATCCCTGTACCTGAACATCAGCTTCATTCTATCCTCAAACCTGTTGAAGCTTTGGCTTGTCAGATTCTCATCATCTTTAAGCAGGTCCACGCCGCCGAGCCACGCCTCCTTTGCGACCTCAGCATGCTCTTCAGTGGTCATGCCCACCTTTGGCTTTGGAACGTGCGCAAGGAGGGGCCTTCTCTTCTTCATCTTGAAGATTCTGTCAAATACTCCAGCAATGCCGAAGCCGGGTCCCTTAAAATACTTGATGTAGTCGTATGGAAAGTATACATCTTCAAGCCTGAGGTTCTTGAGCGCCTTCATGCCGAAGATATTGCCAGCTACAGCGCTCATGAACTGCGGCACGCTGCCCATCTCAAAAAGCTCTATCGGATATGCAACCTTTACATAATTGCCCTTTATTGAGAAGGCTCTCGCCCTTATCTTCCTTATGTGCTCCTTCAGAGTTGTAAGTTCAGCCCATGTACCATTGCTGCTCTCGCTCGCAATACGCCCTACGGCATTCTTCATGCTTATGCCTTTTGCTGGCTCGACTCTGAAAAGCGCAACAATGTCACTCTCGTCAGGCTTGTATTTCAAGTCTATAAAGTCATTATACGGGTCATTCATGCCAACCACTTATATTTAGATTCAATCATCTCGACAATGACATCGGGCTTAACCACGCCCATCTCTGTAATTACAGCAGCGATGTAATCACTCGAAACCTCCTCAAATATATAATTAACCACATTTATATTATGCATCTTTGTATTCCATACCTCACCTGCGCTCCTTTTTTCTATTCTCTCGTTGTAGCCAAGCAAGGTCTTAGGATCATACTTGAGGGTGTGGGTTGCTACATAAACTGGCACTTCCTCATCGAATGCAATCTTTGCAAAAAGATTGCTTCCTATTTTGTTTATTATCGTTCCATAGGTCGTTATTGCATCTGCGCCTATGATCATAGCATCTGCATCTCTTATAGCCTGCAGTGCGGCAGAATCTACAAACATATTCACCTTTATGCCGGCCCTTGCAAGGTTCGCAGCAGTTATGCGCCCTTGAAGACGGGGCCTCGTCTCGGTGACATTCACAACCAGCCTCTTGTTGGTCTTGAATACCTTCTTTAGCACATTTTCTACAGTCAAGGAGTGGCAATGTGTATAAATCAAATTCTTTCCGGCAAGCTTCCTGCTCCCATATTCTGCAATCCTCCTGTTGCCATCTTCAATAATCTTCAGTATTTTTTCAGCTTCGCCGAATTTGCGGAGATACAAGAGGACGTTTCTGAGCATCGGCTCAGTTGGCCTAGCCTTTGCGAGCAGCCTCTCGGCAAGAGCCTTGTCTCTGGCATTTTCCCAGGCGTGTATGGCTGCGATTGCAACCTCCTCGGCGCCCTGGATCCTCATGCTTTTTATCTCATCAACTATCTTATAGAGCTGCTCCATGTATACCTAATATCATGAAGAATAATACCATGAAAAATTAATAAAACAGCGCATAACAGGCTGTACTGCAAATCCAACGAAAAGAGTATAAACATAGAATCAGAATGTGTATTATGGGCGCGGCGCAGATCCAGACGAGCATAGAATACCTGAAGAGCAAGATACGCTCCATACCAGATTTTCCAAAGCCTGGAGTGCTCTATAGGGATATAACCCCTCTTTTAAAAGACAAGAAAGCGTTTTCAATCTGCATTGATGGCATGCTCGAGATGATCTCAGACAAGAAAATAGACTACATAGCAGGAATAGAATCGAGAGGCTTCATAATAGGCGCGGTGCTTGCCGAAAGGAGAAATGCAGGCTTTGTGCCGATAAGGAAGAAGGGAAAGCTTCCATATACAAAGACGCAGGTATCATACAAGCTTGAATACGGCGAGGAAACAATAGAGATGCACAACGATGCCATAGAAAAGGGGAGCCGCGTATTGATAGTAGATGATCTGCTCGCAACTGGAGGTACGAGCAGTGCCGCAGCGCGGCTCGTCGAATCGCTTGGCGGCAAGGTCTCTGGCTTTGCATTTATTGTCGAACTCAAAGATCTTGCAGGAAGAGAAAAGCTCTCAAAATATGATGTTAGATCGCTCCTTGTCTTATAATTGGTCTTCATGGCGGTAAGATGGATGAGGTGTATACCTTCGATGAGGCTGCGAAGCTTGGACTCACAAAATATGAACTTGGCGGAAAGGGCTATGGCCTTGTAGAAATGGCTGGCATAGGGCTCAACGTTCCGAAAGGATTTGTGATAACTACAAAGATGTGCAATAGGTTCTTCAAGGAAAAGAGGCTCTGGCCAAGCATAAAGAAGAAAATATTGGCAAAGATGCGCCAGCTTGAGCGCGAAACCGGCAAGAAATTTGGTAGCGCTGAGAACCCGCTCCTTGTATCAGTAAGATCCGGTGCACCATTTTCAATGCCGGGAATGATGGATACAGTGCTCAACCTCGGCATTAACGACGAGATTGCAGAGGCCTTGGCAAGGCGCACAAGCAGCAAGTTTGCCTATGATACCTATAGGAGGTTCATACAACTTTTTGGCACGATAGTGCTGAAGATAGATAGATCAGAATTTGACAGGGCGCTTGATGAAATCAAAAAGGAGGCGGGAACAAAATCAGATGCAGAGCTTGATGGCGACTCATGGAAGCGGGTCGTAGATAAATATAAAGCCATAGTAAAAAGGAAGACTGGCTCTGAGATAACTAGCGATGCATCGAGACAGCTTTTCATGGCAATAGGTGCTGTATTTGAATCTTGGTGGAACAAGCGTGCGATAGAATACAGGAAAATATACAATATACCTGACTCGCTTGGCACCGCTGTGAGCGTCGTGAGCATGGTCTATGGCAACTATGATAGCAATTCAGGAACAGGAGTTGCCTTTACGAGGGACCCGTCAACAGGTGAAAAGAAGCTCTATGCTGAGGTTCTGATGCTTGCGCAGGGCGAGGACGTCGTTGCTGGAATAAGGACACCTATGCCAGCAGAGGAGCTTTCAAGGCGTATGCCAAATGTATACAATGAGCTGCTGAGAACATCAGCTATTCTAGAGAAGCATTTCAAGGACATGCAGGACATAGAATTTACAATTGAGAGCGGAAGATTCTACATCCTGCAAACGAGGAACGGGAAGAGGACTCCAGCTGCAGCGGTAAAGATCGCAACGGATATGGTAGCAGAGAATCTGATAACAAAAGAAGAGGCAATAAGCAGGATAGAGCCTGAGCAGCTTGAGAGCCTCCTCCATAAGCAGATAGATCCAAAGGAGACTGCGAAGCCAGTTGCAAAAGGCCTTCCTGCATCGCCAGGCGCTGCGACAGGCATTATTGCATTTACAAACGAGGATGCAGTTGCGCTTAAGAAGAAGGGCAGCAGCGTCATACTTGTTAGACAAGAGACCACGCCAGAAGATATAACAGGAATAGCTGCGAGCGACGGCGTTTTGACAAGCAGGGGCGGTGTGACAAGCCATGCCGCGGTCGTAACAAGGGGCATGGGCAAGCCCTGCATAGTCGGCGCTGAGGAAATAAAAGTAAGTACAGAAGAAAAATACCTGGAGGTTGGGCAAACGAAGATTCTGGCAGGCTCGAAGATAACCATAGACGGCACAACAGGCAGCGTTTATTCAGGCGAGCTGAAGCTGATAGAGCCGACGATAACGCAGAGCACGAGGAAGCTGCTCGAGTGGGCAGACAGCATAAGAAAGCTTGGCATAAGGGCGAACGCAGACACGCCAGAGATGGTTGCAAAGGCTATTGAGAATGGTGCGGAGGGCATAGGCTTGGCTAGAACAGAGCGCATGTTCACATCGCAGGACAGGCTCAGCGCTGTGAGGAAGATGATACTTGCAGATTCTGAGGAAGAGCGCAGAAAGCAGCTGATGCTCATAAAGCCTATGCAGAAGGAGGATTTTGAGAAGATGTTTGCCCTTGCAAAGGGTAAGCCTATAACAATAAGGCTGCTTGATGCACCGCTTCACGAGTTCCTTCCCAAGGCAGAGGAGCTTATACCAAA
>JAVZDR010000020.1:0-9464 GCA_038873795.1 Candidatus Micrarchaeaceae archaeon
GCATGGTCCTGTATCTTCTTCATCAGCTTGTTCATGTCATTGTCTGTTGCCGTGAAGCCGCAGCTCATCCCTATATCTGCGCATGCAAAACTCTTCATAGGAACCACAATATCTTCTTCTTTTTAAGATTTAAAAAAGCAGTACAATATTTTGGCAAGCTTTTTAGTCTTAACCATTTTTGGAACGTTTTATAAAGCCGTCCGCGCGGAAGTTGATACTTGCGTAAATTTTGCCAGCTCCACAAGAACCCTTTTATTTGTTTTTTTGCTAGTGATATTGTGGGGTTATGCTGTTCGAAGAGATGGCCAGGGATTTCGACAGGCTCGAATCCACATCCTCAAGACTCTCTATGGTAGACATACTCACAGGCACTCTGAAGAGCGCCAAAAAGGGCGAGATAGACAAGATTGTATACATGATACAAGGCATGCTTGCGCCACCTTTCAAGGGCATAGAAATAGGGATGGCAGAGAAATTTGCTGAAGAGGCAATAGCACTCACAACAGGCTATACAAAGGAAGATGTTGTCGCAAGTTTCAGAAAGACAGGCGACCTTGGCTCCACAGCAGAGCAGTTCGTCTCCAAAAGCAAGGCAAAGCCGCTGGGCAAAAGGCGCCTCGAGGTGGGTGAGGTCTTTGACACATTCTACAGAATAGCTACAATCTCAGGCGCAGGAAGCCAAGATGCTAAGATAAAGATGCTAGCTGAGCTGCTTTCGCATTCGACCCCCCTTGAAGCGAGGTACATGGTGCGATTCGTCATGGGCACGCTGAGGCTCGGCGTCGGCGATGCGACAGTGCTCGAAGCGCTCTCAAAGCTTGCCACCGGTGAGCGTGGTTTCAAGGAAAAGCTCGAGAATGCATACAATCTATGCAGCGACCTCGGCAAGGTTGCTGACGTTTTGCTTGAGAAGGGCGCCAAGGCCATAGAGAATTTCGATGTCATGCTCTTCAACCCCATCAGGCCAGCACTTGCTGAGCGCATGGCCACGCCAGAAGAGATACTCAAGAAGATGGGTGGCGTCTGCGCCGTAGAGAGCAAATATGACGGGCTTCGCGCGCAGATCCATATGAGAAAGCGTGATGGGAAGGTTGAAATATTCTCAAGGCGCCTAGAACGCATAACCCCAATGCTTCCAGAGGTTGCTTCTGCTGCGCTTTCTGAAGTGGATGCGAAAGAGGCAATACTAGATGGCGAAGCCATATCATACAATGAGATTACTGACGAATTCAGACCCTTCCAGGAGACGATTCAGAGGAAAAGGAAGCATGGCATTGAGGATATGAGCAAGGAGATGCCACTGCACGTCTTCGCATTCGACCTTCTCTACTACAACGGCAGCAGTTACCTAAACAGACCTTATTCAGAGCGCCGCAAAAAGCTTGAAGAGATAGTCGCCAATAGAGGCACAATAAGGCTTGCAGACAAGATAGAGACAGATTCGCCGAAGGAATTTGAGAGATATTTCGAGGATGTGGTTGGGAAGGGCCTTGAAGGCATAGTGGCCAAGGATCTTAAGTCAAGGTACATAGCAGGCGCGAGAAAGTTCAGTTGGATAAAGATGAAGAGGAGCTACAGGGGTGCACTTACCGATACGGTTGACCTGACCATAGTCGGCTACTACCTCGGCAAAGGTAGCAGGGCTGAATTCAGGTTCGGTGGTCTGCTCTGTGCTGCCTACAACGACAAGAGAGACATCTTCGAGACGATAACAAAGATAGGCACAGGATTCAGCGAGGCGCAGATGGAAGAATTCAGGAAGATGCTAGAGAAGATAACAACGAAGAGCAAGCCAGCCAGAGTGGATTCAAAGATAAGCCCTGACTTCTGGGTTGAGCCAAGGTACGTTGTAACCGTCAAGGCAGATGAGATCACAAGATCGCCGATGCATACTTGCGGCATGGAGGCCCGCGAGGGCGAAGCGCCAACAGGCTACGCCCTCAGATTTCCAAGGATAATCGGCACGGTGCGCCTAGACAAGAGCCCAGAGGACTCGACAACAACAAAAGAAATAATAGAGATGTTCAACAACCAGAAAAAGGAAAGGATCGAGGAGGCAAAGTAACTGCTAGTTCCACTAAAAAAATTCTACGCAAAACTTTTTAAATCTATTGAGATATATTATAACGGGCGATCAGATGGCCGGTTTCGAGAGCGAATTTTTGGGTAAGAGTGAGAGCGATCAGGCAATGCCACAGATAAAGATAGTAACACTCGGCGCAGGTGGTGCTGGAAACAACACCATAAACAGACTCCTTAAAGTTGGTGTAAAGGGCACAGACCTTGTTGCGGTGAATACAGATGCACAGCATTTCAAGATAATTGACGACAGAATAAAGAAGGTGCTCATTGGAAAAAGCATAACAAGGGGCTTGGGTGCAGGCGGAGATCCGGCAATAGGCGCCAAGGCCGCAGAGGTTGACAGGCAGGTTTTGGAGGAGGTGCTTTCCGGGGCGCAGCTTGTATTCCTCTGCGCAGGAATGGGCGGTGGCACCGGAACAGGCGCATTGCCAGTCATAGCGCAGATAGCAAAGGAGCAGGGCGCAATAGTTGTTTCAATGGTTACATATCCTTTCGACCTTGAGCGCATAAGGAAGGTCAAGGCAGAAGAGGGCATACAGCAGCTCAGGAAATACAGCGACAGCGTCATAATACTTGACAACAACAGGCTGGTTAAGCTTGTGCCTAACCTGCCCATGAACGACGCCTTTGCTGTAGCAGACGACATATTGGCCAAGGCCATAGGTGGGCTTGTCTGGACAATAACCCAGCCTAGCCTTATCAATATAGACTTTGCAGATGTGAGGGCCATAATGGGAAATGGTGATGTTGGCTTCATATCTGTCGGGACTGGCAAGGGCAATGAGAAGGTTGCGGCAGCTGCAGAGGCGGTGCTTAAGAACAAGCTGCTCGATGTGGACTTCGAGAATGCTAAGGGCGCACTTGTGCATATATCTGGCGCGTCAGACCTGACCTTGGGCGATGCAATAAAGGCTGGAGAGATGATAACTGAGCGCATGGATCCAAACGCAAACGTCAAGTGGGGCGCAAGGATAATACCAGGGTACGAGGGCCAGCTAGAGATAGTCGCAATTGTGACTGGAGTGAGTGGCGCAAGCATACTCGGCAAGTTCGCCGAAAAGGCGAAGGAGAGGAACCTTGGCGACATAGAAATGATATAGTTGCGTTCAAGTTTTTGGTGTGGAAATGGTAGTTGAGAACGCGAACGATGAGTTTACCCCGAAGATTGCTGTGGTAGGGGTTGGTGGCCAAGGGAGCAACCTTGTGACAAGGCTTTTCAATTCCGGTATGCAGAGTGCTGAGATAATAGCAATGAATACGGACCTTGCCCACCTGAACAAGGTGACAAGGGCGCACAAGAAGATACTTCTTGGCAAAGAGATAACCAACGGCCTCGGCGCCGGCGGCTATCCTGAAGTTGCCGCAAAGTGCGCTGATGCAAGCAGGGCCGAGATAGAGAAGGCGCTTGAGGGCTACGACCTTGTCTTCCTCTGCGCAGGAATGGGCGGTGGCACCGGAACAGGGGCAACGCCTATAGTTGCGAGGATAGCAAAGGAGCAGGGCTCTACAGTTATAGGCGCTGTAACCTACCCATTTGCCCTTGAAAGAAGCAGGAAGCAGAAGGCCGACTGGGGCATAGAGATGCTCTCAAGGGAGGTGGATACGCTTATCCCCATAGAGAATGACAAGCTTCTCTCTTATGTGCCAAACCTTCCAATAGAGAAAGCCTTCGCGCTTGTAGACAACATAGTTGGAAATGCGGTAAAGGGCATAGCCGATACAATAATGCTGCCAAGCCTGATAAACCTAGACTTTGCCGATCTGAGGAGCATAGTGAGGAATGGCGGAATTGCTGTGATAAGTATAGGCAATGGCAGTGGCCCTGACAGGGTAGAGCAGGCAATAAAATCAACGAGGCAGCACCCACTGCTCAGCGTGGACTACGAAGGCGCCAAGAGCGCGCTTGTACATGTTGTGGGGGGCATGAGCCTCACAATTGATGAGGCGACAAGGCTCGGAAACGGCGTCACAGAGGGATTCGCAGACGATGCAAATGTAATATTTGGCGCGAGGATGTTGCCAGAGCTTAACGACCAGATCAGGGTAATGAGCGTCGTGACCGGGGTCAAGGCTAAGTTTGGCGCTAAGAGTGCCGAAACTCCGCCAGCACTGAAAATAGAATCTATAGAAGAGATATACTGAGAGGTGCTTCGGCATTATGGCATAGCGCATCCCGCCTGCGGCGTGCTGCTGGCTTTGTTCAAGTTTTGCGGCGCAAATTCCAGCGTTTGCAGAGGAAGCAATATAAACCTTTTCGCACAATATTAATTGCTTCCTTTTGGATGCAAAAGCTGAGTGCAAGATATGATTTTTGCCTCCTAATCTATGGTGGCTGAATGACTGAAGGCATAACTTACGCTTCAATGAAGGACCTAAAGCCAGGCAGGTTCGTCCTGATAGACAATGCACCATGCCGCGTTGTAGATGTGGAAACATCTGCGCCTGGCAAGCATGGAGCGGCAAAGATGAGGGTAACGGCCATTGGTGTCTTTGACAACCAGAAGCGCACACTTCTGAAGCCGAGTGATGCTGACGTTGAAGTGCCGATCATAACAAAGAAGAAGGCCCAAGTGGTTTCTGTTACCGATTCCACAGCCCAGCTCATGGACATGGAGACCTATGAGACATACGAGCTCAGCATACCTGAAGAGCTCAAAGGCAGCATAAGGCAGGGGGCTGAGATAGAGGTAATAGAAAGCATGGGAAGGCGCGCCATAGCAAGGTCGCTGGGGTGATGCAATGGATATAGAGATAAAAAAAGAAGTGGAGAACAAACCTCTCGGCAGGAAGGAGCTCTTCGCCATGGTCTCATACAAGGGCAAGACCCCATCAAAAAGTGAGGTAAAGGAGGAGATATGCAGGATGAAGAACCTCAATCCTGATACCACAATCATAGTCAAGGTCGAGCAGCTTTACGGCCAGAGAGCAAGCTCTGTGATAATCCACAGCTACGATTCAAAGGAGGCAATGAATGTTGAGCACGATTACCTAATAAAAAGATTCGGGAAAAAGAGGGAGGAGCAGCCAAAGGCTGAAGAGGCCGCAGGGGCCCCAGGAGCGGCTGTGCCTGGCTCCAAAGAAGGTGATGAAGGGGCAAAGGGCAACAGAGATGATGGGGCCGTGAACGAGGAAGGCGAAGAGAAAAGTGCGTGATTATGGCCGAGGAGAAAAAGAAAATTATAAAGCCGTACAAGCCTGGCAAGTTCTGCCCAAAGTGCGGCTCAAGGATGGCGGAGCACAGCGACAGGTACACATGCGGGAAGTGCCACTACACAGAATGGAAGTCAAACCAAAAGGCGAAGCAAGATGGCAGTGCCGAAGCGAAGAAAGCCCCAGCGAAATAGGCCAGGAGCTGCGCGCCTCGTTGCATATGCAGCGCTGTATCTTCTCATAGCGGCATTCGCCGCAACTATAGCCCTTTTTGATTATGGCTATATCCAGATGGAAACAGCCAATTATCTGCTCACAGCAATACTCTCACTCCTCTTTCTATCAGTGCCAATAGCCTATCTGCTGCACAGAGAACCATTGCCAATGGTCCTTGATGAGATAGGGCTCAGCAAAGGTCATATAAGTGCAAAGTTCATAGGCATAGGCATACTCCTTTTTGTTGCAGTCTTCGTCTTCGAGCTTCTTCTCAGCGCATTTGTTACCGCAACAGGCATAAGCATAAACACAAATGTGGGCGCCCTTCTCTTTGGGGCGCCGGGATGGTTCATCTTCTTCTCTTTCATAATTGCGCCTATAGATGAAGAGGTGCTCTTCAGGGGCTTTCTCGTTCCAAGAATAGGCATCTTCTGGAGCGCACTGATCTTCGGCATACTCCATGCTGGCTACATGTCCTCTTTCGGCATAGACATAGTTGCTGCCTTCATCTTTGGCATTCTTGCCGGCTATGTCTTCAAGAAGACTAAGTCGCTCTACCCTTCCATAATAGCCCACATATTTGTGAATATGCTTGCAGTGATGGCTTACGTGGTTTGATGCGGATCAGGCTTGTGATAGTAAGTCCAAAGTACCAGGCAAACATAGGCTACATTGCAAGGACAGCAATGAACTTCGGCATAAAAAAGCTCTTCATAGTGAAGCCAAGGGCAGCAATAACAGGGAAGAGTGCAATGATGTATGCGAAGCATGCACGTGCGCTTCTCGAAAGCGCGGTGATCTGCAGCTCGTTTGATGAAGCGATAAGAGGCTGTGACATAGTTGTTGGGACCACAGGCGTGCTAAGCAAGGCAAAAGCCAATTTCAGAAATGTTGATTTTGCAGAGCGGGTCTTTGAGAGGATAGCGAGGAATTCAAACGCATCCACATGCGTAGCGCTTGTCATGGGTCGCGACGACACAGGGCTCAGCCTGGAGGAATTGGGAAAATGCGATTACATCGCATTCATAGGGGCAAGCAATGGCTACAGCACTCTGAACGTATCGCATGCACTTGCGATACTGCTTTTCATATTCACAAAAGATGCAAATGAGAGGCGCTACGGCAGAATTTTCAATGCCGCAAGCCACGCGCAGGAGGAAACGCTATTCAAAATATTCGAAAACTCAATAAGGGGAAAGAAGATGAGGAACAGGGCCGCGGTTTTGGCCTCATTCAAGCGCATAATACACAAATCCCAGCCTACTGAAAAGGAGCTTAATGCCCTGATCACTGCGCTCAAGTAATTACTTAACGCTCTTCTTGCTCTTTATTATCTTGATCTTTGCAGGCGTCACCATTATCCTTTTTTCGTCTATCCTTGCTATGTCGCCGTTTATCTTGCCGACGAAAGTCTTGAGCTCTGCGAGCATGTTGTTGGCTGTGTTGGGCCTCTTGCTGAGCTCCTCTATGTTCATCAGTATTATGTTCTTCTTGTTGAGCTCGTCCTCTATTACCTTGAGGTCACTTTCCGACACAACATTGAGAGGCTTTACATACATGTCTGCTGGCTCATTCAGTATGTCTACATTTTCCATCTCAGCAGAACTCATGTATTCCTCTATATCCATCTCCTTTGAGACGCCCATTGCCTTGCCAAACCTGTCAAAAAGTCCCATTTTACCACCGGTCACCATCGCAGTATCTTATGTCATGAGAGAATTTATATACTTTGCGCAGAAACGATTTTCAGCCACTATTTTTCATCACCGCTCAGAAATACCTCGTTTCATCACAATACTTTTTGCACTGCAAGGATTATATTTGTTTTGTGACAAATTAATTTGATTGCAAATGAAGAGCGTACTTCTTAGGAACAAAATATTTTCGGTTGAGAGCGAGAGGCTCTCAAAAGGAGGCAAAATCCTGAACATCTTCAGGATAAGACTGCCTAATGTCGCCGTAATACTGCCCATACTGAGCAACGGCAGGATACTCATGGAAAGGCAGTACAGATTCCCGATAAAGAAATACATTTACGAGCTGCCTGCCGGTGACATAAAGAAGGGCGAGAGGCCTGAGGATGCTGCAATGAGGGAGCTTGAAGAAGAAACAGGCTACATCGCCGGCAAGCTGAGGTTCATGTTCAGGGCATATGCGTCGCCGGGCATCAGCACTGAAACTTTCAACATGTATGTTGCGACAGGCCTGAAAAAGACCAAGCAAAGGCTTGACTATTCCGAATTCATTTCTCTGAGGGAGGTAAGCATCAGCGACGCACTGTCTATGATTGAGAAAGGTCGGATAGCAGACAGCAAGACAATAGCATGCATAATGTATTATTTGCAAGTGAAGTGACAATATGCCCTATCAAACTCTCATCGCAGCATACAACATAGGAATAAACACATGGGCTTTCGAGCTCTCAAAAGAAATAGCGAGCCCTGCGCTGAATTCTGCAATGCACATAATCGGCGAGAGCCTCATAGTCGTGCTGCCTCTGCTTGTGCTTTACATGTACCTGAGAAAAGACAGCAATACGTATTCGCTTGTGTTTGCTGGAATACTGCTTTACATAATCTCGGATGCAATAAAGATTCTTGTTGCTGAACCAAGACCGTGCAATGTTTCTGCACTGTCGTGGATAAACCACATAAGCTGCGAAAACACTTTCTCGTTTCCGAGCAACCACGCAAGCGTGCTTACGGGACTGCCGCTTTTCCTTGGCAAGTACAGGATACTGCAGGCACTGTACATAATATGGGTTGTCCTTGTGCTCTTCGGCCGCGTATACCTTGGGCTGCACTACCTCACCGACATCATTGCAGGGGTAGCCATAAGCCTTGTAGTTTCATATGCAATCTTCTTATACAGAAGCAGGATAAACAGCGCGATTGACTCTGCAGTGAAGAAGATACTGCCGCAGCTTGCAATAAGCTCCAGAAGAAAATAGGTGCAAAAATGCTGGATAAGTGGCTTACAAGAAACATACTGCTAATCTCTTTCTCCGCATTCTTCGCCGATCTTGGCTACCAAGCCGTTGTTGCAGCGATTCCAGTCTTTCTAGTGATAGTGCTCCACGCTCCCGCATGGGTCTTCGGCCTGACAATGGCCATTTCATATGGCCTCGGTGCATTTCTAGGCTACATCGGCGGCATACTCTCTGACAAGTACGGAAGGAAAAAGATAGCGATAATAGGCAACTCGATAATACCGATGCTCTCGCTCACAGGCCTTGCATCCACTTTTTCAGAAGCCGCAGCGCTCTTTTCCACGGGCTGGCTCTTCAGGAACTTTAGATCCCCGGCAAGGCGCGCGCTGCTAAGCGAGGAAGCCAACAGCAAAAACAAAGGCAGGGTCTTCGGCTTCCTCAATGCTCTTGATGTGGGCGGCGGAGTTATATCAGTCACCATGCTGATAGCTCTTGTAGCGCTGGGCATTTCCCTAAGAAGCATATTCCTAATCACAATAGTCCCTCTCGCAATCTCGACCCTGCTTCTCGTCAAGGTTAAGGAGAGAAGAAGAGCGAAGGCTAATGGCGGAGTCGCAAAAGGTGCAACAGGCAAGTCAATAATATCAAGCAGGGCATATAAAGGCGTGATAATTGCCACAGCCCTCTATGGATTCAGCTACTACAGCCTCGGCTTCCCTATACTTACGATAGCGCAGACATCAGGCATAGACACTCTCGGCTTTGCGTCATATGCGCTCTTCCTTGCAACCTCAGCTATATTCGGCTACATAATAGGCACAAGGAAGTACAGAATAATTGCAAGCCTTGCATTCATGGGCTACATACTCTCTGCTATAGGCACAATCGGCATAGGTCTCGCATACAATTTCAAATTCGGTGTTGTGCCTATGTTCATTTCGGTATTCGTCATAGGCATCGCATTGGGCGTGATAGATACGCTCGAGCCCACAATGATAACCTATACAAAGAGCGCAGCCCAGCAGGGCAGAGGCATGGGCTCACTTACCTCAGCAAGGAGCATAGGCATTCTTGCCGGAAACCTAAG
>JAVZDR010000021.1:0-9338 GCA_038873795.1 Candidatus Micrarchaeaceae archaeon
CATTGCAAGCCTTTTGCAGAAATCTTTTTATCTTTGTCAATGCAGATGATAACGTGCATTTATGGATGACGTGAAGGTAAGGATTGCTGGGGGCAACGGCGATGGCATAGAGTCTGCAGGCACTCTGCTGGCGCGAATCTTCATAGAACAAGGCCTCTATGTATTCGGCTACAGGAGCTTTCAGTCTGTGGTCAGGGGAGGCAGTGTGTGGTACCAGGTGCGCGCTAGCAAATCCAAGCTCTATTCGATTGGTGACAACACAGACATACTTGTGGCACTCGACCTGGCTGCTCTCGGCAACAACATAAGCTCGGTTGCGAAGGGCGGCATTGTCATATACGATGCAGAGATAAAAAACCCAGAGCAGATTCTGTCGATGCGCAGCGATATCTCTGCCATAAGAGTGCCGCTGACAGAGATGGCTGTTAAAACAGGTGGGAGTTTCATATACAAGAACACCGTGGCAATAGGGCTAATCTGCAAAATAATAGGCATAGGCGAGGATTCAATAGCTGAAGGAATAAGCGGCGAGTTCAAAAACAAGGAGGCGGCAATAAAAAGCAACATAGCTGCGGCGCACTCCGGCTACACGTTTGAAGGAGGCAGCGGTATCAGCATAAGCTTCGATTCAAGCGGCTCGGCAGAGAGCAACTACCTGCTCAACGGCAATACAGCGCTAGCGATAGGTGCTTATGCAGCCGGGTGCAGATTTTATGCTGCTTATCCAATGACCCCTGCAAGCAGCATACTATACTGGTTTGCCGACCACGAGCCTCTCGGTATTGTTTACAAGCAGACTGAAGACGAAATCGCCGCAATCAACATGGCAATCGGTGCAGCAAGCGCCGGCGTCAGGGCGATGTGCGGCACAAGTGGAGGTGGTTTCTCCCTCATGGTCGAGGCGCTTGGAATGGCTGGCATGCTCGAAGTGCCAATAGTTGTTGTCGACTCCCAGCGTTCAGGGCCCAGCACAGGTCTTCCGACAAAAACAGAGCAGGGCGACCTGCTTTTCGTCACGTATGCATCGCAGGGCGATTTCCCAAGGATTGTCCTGGCTCCGACAAGCATTGAAGAATGCTTTTACATAGGCGCAGAGGCATTTAATCTGGCAGAGCGCTACCAGTGCCCAGTGATAGTGCTCCTTGACCTCTTCATTTCTGAGCACATAGAAAGTGTGTATGTGGATCCTGGCAAGATAGCAATATACAAGGAGGAAAGAGCAGATGCATCAAAAATCTCAGGAAGGTTCAAAAGATATGAGATAACAGAGACAGGCGTTTCGAAAAGGTCTGTGCCTGGAGTAAAAGGTCTCGAATTTGTTGCATCAAGCGACGAGCACAACGAATATGGTGAGCTCATAAGCGATGTCTTTGCCGGAATAAGCGAATACGTAGCGCTTAGGAAGAAGATGCACGAGAAGAGGATGAGGAAGCTTGATACAATGCTAAATGATGGCGCTATTGCAATGCCAAAAGTCATAAATCCTGATGCGGAGATATTCATGGTCACTTTTGGCTCATCGACCGGTGCTGCAATAGAAGCTATACAGCAGCTCAAGGCCAGGGGAATCAACGCTGGGGTTATAGCCTTTTCATACCTTTACCCGATGGATTCTGAAAAGATAAAAGCGCTCCTTGCCGGCAAGAGGCTTGTAGATGTCGAATGCAACTACTCAGCGCAGCTCGCCAAGCTGATAGAGATGCACACTGGTATCGAGATAAAGCAAAAGGTTCTGAAATACGACGGAGAGCCAATTTCGAGCAGCGAGATAGCCGATGCGGTTTACAACGCTTCAAAGATGATGTGATGGCTGGTACATTCAACTTGACAGAATACGAATCTTCTGTAAAGCCTATCTTCTGCCCAGGGTGCGGCGACTTCGGAGTGCGTGCAGCTCTTCTTAAAGCGATGCACGACCTTCAACTTGATCCAAGCAGCACTGTCGTAGTGAGCGGGATAGGCTGCAGTTCAAGCATGCCTCACACACTCAAGACATACGGCATTCATGGCATACATGGAAGGCTTCTGCCAATAGCCGAAGGCCTCAAGCTTGCTAACAAGGACCTTACTGTGATAGCTACAGGAGGCGATGGCGACGGCTATGGCATAGGCATCTCCCATCTGATACACGCAGCAAGGCGCAACATAGATATAACCTATATAGTGATGAACAACCAGATCTACGGCCTCACGACAGGGCAGGCATCCCCAACAAGCTTATTCGGCCACAAGACAAAGTCGACGCCTTTCGGCGTCATAGAAGAACCGATAAACCCGATTGCTATCTCTATAATAGCAGGCGCGACATATGTTGCAAGGGGCTTCTCGGGCGATCCAACGCACCTTGCTGCACTTATAGAGGGCGGCATAAGGCACAGAGGCTTTGCAATAATAGATGTGCTCAGCCCGTGCGTGACCTTCAATCACTTAAACACATACGACTGGTTCAGGCAGCGCGTTTACAAGATAGAAAGCAGCCATGACCCCGCAGACAAGGGCAAGGCACTAGCCCTGGCGCTAGAGTTTGACAATCAGCATACTGAGAAGATTCCAATAGGCTTGTTCTATGAGGAAAGCAGACCATTGTACAACGAGCTTGACGAAGCTCTGAAAATAGATAACATCTCGAAAATGGCAGCGCCAACTGCTGGCGAGGTAGAAGCTGTGCTTGCAGAAAACAGAATATCGCATCACGTCTATGAGGAGGGCGAGCATCCTATCTACAAGCCTTCGTAAGGAGATTCTGGCATGCTGCTAGGTTTTTGCATCGACGGCGTTGCCCCTCGCCCGCTTTATTATATAGTTCTTGTAGCTGATCGCTCCCTTGGCCAGCTCCTCATACCTTCTTGATGCATCGCTGCGGCTGAGTCTTGTTATATGCTCACTCTTTTTGTTTATTATATTCAGCGGCGGTATCTTGAAGGCTTTGGAATCGTCGAAGATTATGCGCTCGTGCTGCGCGAGAGCATTCTCGCTGCTCATGAGCATGAAATCAACGCTAATGCCCTTGCCCGCAAGCTCGCCGCTGAAGTCGTTGAAGTTCTTCTCGAAATGGCCATCGAGCATCTCATCAGAGCCTAGTATGCTTATTGATTTTATGCTCCTGTTGCCCTGGATAAGCCTGTAGAGATTGGCTATTGCGGCAGAATTGAAATGCTTGTCTATTATCTTGACATCGCCCCTGAGCCCCAAGAAGAGCTCCTCCCGCATCTTCATCAGATTTGAATATGGCGTAGAGGGATTTATTGCTATCTCCCTGCTGAGGCGCCGTGCCCTATGTGCCGGCGCATGTATCTCATACTCCATATAAAGATCTATGCCAAGCATGAGAAATCCCCCAACATAGATGAGCTTGAATATGTAGTCGTTGATGCTGTTTACCCCGCTCAGCGTGAGGTTGTTGAAAAGTACGAAGAAGAGGAGCAGGTATATTATTGTCATTGACGTATGCAAAAGGGAATATCTTCTTACTCCTGAGTGCATGCCACTCCTCATGAATTCCGCAACCGATGCCACAACAAGCCCCATTGCTATGAAGAAGAGCACGTATACTTCATATATTGCGGCGTATAACGCATGTATGCTCCCTGCAATCTGCGAAAATGCGGGCATTACGCTCTCATTGTGGTAATTGCTTTGATAGATTGCGCCAGCCGCTATGCCATATGCCATTGATGATATTTCTGCGACATACACGGTTGCTGTGGCAAGCAGTATGGAAATTACGCCAAGTGCTGCTATGAGCTGGCGGTATGTGGGTATGCCCTCTGACTTCGCCTCATCCATAATAATAATAAATAAGGCTAGTTTTATAGTGGTTGCGCCCAACTCATCTTTTTATAGATGCTCATTCATAAATATGCATATGCAGATAAGCGAGATAGGCGGCAAAGTGCCGAAGGAGGTCATAGATTCTGCTGTGGCAAGAGGCATAACCAGCCTAACCCCGCCCCAGGCGCTCGCCGTGGCAAATGGTCTTCTTGAAGGGGAGAATATAGTCATATCATCACCGACAGCTAGCGGCAAGACCTTCGCTGCGGAGATGGCAATGGTAAAAACTGTGCTCTGGAAGTTCAAGAAGGCTGTTTATGTGGCCCCAATGCGCGCTATAGTCAGCGAGAAATACGAGGAATTCAAGGCCAGCTACCCATTCCTCAAGGTTGCTATCTCTATAGGCGATATGGACTCCCTTGATCCATGGCTTGAAAAATATGACATAGTCTTCGTCTCGATAGAGAAGCTTGACAGCCTGATAAGGCATGGCCTTGATTGGCTCGACTCCATAGGCTGCATAATCTTTGACGAAGTGCACATGCTCGATGATGTTGAGAGAGGTCCAACCCTTGAGATCCTAATGACGAAACTGAAAAGGGTGTGCAAAAACGCGCAGATAATAGCCCTCAGCGCAACCATAGGCAATGCCAGTGAGATAGCCAGCTGGCTTGGCGCAAAGGTCGTCGTGAGCGACTACAGGCCAGTTCCCCTATACAAAGGTGTCGAATTCGGGGGCACTGTTTATTATGCGAAGAAGAACGAGAAGCTCATCTCTGATTCGGACATCGCTGAGGCAAGGATAGCTGAAGACACCTTTGGCAGGGGCAAGCAGCTGCTCGTATTCTACTCTACCAGAAGGTATGCAGAGGCTGGTGCGGAAAGGCTCTCCGAGATCTCTGAGAGGTACCTGAAGGAGGATGAAAGGATGGAGCTAAGGGATGTGAGCGAGACTGTACTCCACGCGCTCAGTAGGCCTACATCGCAGTGCGAAAGGCTCTCAAGGCTCATACTGAAAGGCGCTGCATTCCACCACAGCGGCCTTGTCAACGAGCAAAGGCATGCAGTTGAGGCAGCATTCAAGGAAGGTCTGATCAAGGTGATATCGGCAACGACTACACTCGGCTATGGCGTAAACCTGCCGGCAAACACGGTAGTGGTAAAGAACACAAGCAGGTACCGCGATGATTCTGGATCTGCTGCAATAGGCGTTAACGAGGTACAGCAGCTCTTTGGAAGAGCTGGGAGGCCAAACTACGACGAATATGGAAGAGCGCTGCTCATTGCGAGGTCAAAGGGCGAGATCAAGACCCTTTTCAAGAAGTACATAAATGCGGAGCTCGATCCCATAAACTCAAAACTTGGCGTTCTTCCGGTCCTGCGAACCCACGTGCTTGCATTCATAGCGACAAAGTTTATGAGGAGCGAGGAGTCGATACTCAGCTTCCTTGGCGAGACATTCTATGGCTACCAGTACTCGAGCATGTCAGATATGGGCAGGATAGTCGGCGAGATAATAGACGAGCTTTTAGAGTGGAAATTTATAGAAAGGAGGGGCAGCATATACGAAGCTACGAGGATAGGAAAGAGGGTGAGCGAGCTCTACATAGATCCGCTCTCGGCGAAATGGATGATAGATGCAATGCCGGCTGTTCACGACGAACTATCTGGGCTCTTCATGATCTCCAACACTATAGAGATGCGGCCATATGTAAGGGCCACTCCAGAAGCTGAAGAGATCTTCCCACAATATGAGAGCATGCTTGAGCGCAGCAACGTCTATGCTTATAGGGATTATAGCTATTATGATCCGCTGAAGCCTTTTAGCACAGCGATGATGCTAAAAGACTGGATCAGCGAGAGAAGCGAGCAGGAGATCACAAGCACGTTTTCGACGACTCCAGGCGCCCTCTTTACAAAGATCTCAAACGCCGACTGGCTTCTTTATTCTGCAATGGAGCTTGCAAAGCTTCTTCACATCGGCTACACAAACATCCTTGAGCTGCGGGTCAGGACCAGATATGGCATAAGGAAGGAACTGATGGATCTTGTGAGGCTTGAACAGGTTGGCAGGGTGAGGGCGCGGCTCCTCTACAGCAACGGCATAAAGAGCATAGCAGACCTGCGCAAGAGCGGCGCAGATGCCAAGGTCAAAGCCCTCTTCGGCACAGAGATAGCGAAGAGGATAATGAGCCAGTTAGACAACTTCTAGCTGCAGAAGGAAAAGAATAATAAACTTAAACGAAATTTGAATTTATGCACAGTTCTAGGCGCAATAAAACATCCCTGACTAAGAGCAGGGGCAAGCCAGGCATTTCCGGAAGTAGACGCAGCGCAATTGCAGGGGCACTGCCTTATGCAGTGCTTGCCGCAATAGTTATCTATGCGCTTTGGTATTCGATAGTGTTTGTCGGCGGCCCATCTTTCTATGGCGATGACACAACATACCTCGGCCTGGCAAACAATGTCCTCATGGGCAACTTCCAGGAAAGCTCATATATATTTAGCATAAGGCTCCTTCAGATCTTCCCGATAGCGCTATTCTACAAGCTCTTCGGGGTGAGCATGCTGAGCAGCTCTGCATGGGACATACTCTCTTTTATAGGTCTTATCATAGTTGCATTCTTCCTCGGCAAGGAGCTCTACAGCAAGCTTGCAGGCATCTTTGCAGCGCTCCTGATGAGCGTCTTCCCGCTTGTCGTTGTGCTGGCTCCGACTATAAGCGACGACATACCTATGGCCTTTATTACGTCGCTCTTCATGCTTTCGCTGCTTTACGCCGAGCGGCGCGGGTCAAGGTACTGGTATCTTGTATCTGGAATTCTAATGGTTGCATCGCCTCTTGTTACCCCTGAGGGCACAACAATAATTGTGGTCGGCACACTATACATAATAGTAGAGCTGCTCAGAAGGAGGATAAAGATAAACATGGCATCGCTCCACTTTGTCTTCGGAATACTCTTGGCAGGGGCTGTGCTGCTTGCAGTGAATTATGCATTGACAAATCCACACAACCCATTTATAACATTCACGCTCTCAAACAGCTTCTACAGTGCGGTGGGCAAGCCGAATACCATTCCTTCTACAAACACTGATCTGATGTTTTACATCTCAACAATGTTCCCCTACAGGGTAATCCAGGTGCTTTCTGCAGACATAGGTCACGGCCAGCTGAACCCAATTGCAATATGGCACCAGATAAATGTTATAAACTACAATCAGATCGGCTTCATGTTCTATGCTGCAATAATCGCGATAGTGTACCTGCTGATAAAGAAAGAAAAAAGCCTGTATGTGCCTCTCTTCTGGTTTCTTGCAGGTTTCCTCTTCCTTGAATTCGGGCCCATGCACGTGAGCCTATCGCCGTTTGAGTATCTGCTTGCATACAGGCTGCAGAGGTTCCTCACATTCATAGCCACGCCTACAGTACTCCTTGTTGCAATTGCAATGGCCCGTTCGCTGAAGAAGGGGTCAAAGATAAAAATGTACATGGGCGCGATTGTTGTTGCTGCAGCATTGATATTCCTTATTGCAACTTCAATGGGCATAAACATCTTTTGGTACAATGGGCTCTCAGTCGAAAGGTACACGCAGCTTGCCATAGCCAACTACCTCTCTGCGCTGCCAAACACAACCAAGATATACTTTGCATCGTCTTTCTCCAACCTGCCCATATATATGAAGTTTGATAACCTCAGCAGGTTTTACGCTTACGACAACATACAGAACTGCCATGATATACCCAACGCTTCATATGTCGTTGTGCCACAGAACATTTCCATGTTCAATTTGAATTACACACCTCATCCGAGAAGCCAATGCCCGAACTGGCAGCTCATTATGAGCCCAGTGTATCCAAAGGCTCTGCCAAATTACATTACATCGCTGGCTCTGCCATTCAATGCAAAACTTTACTACATCCCAGGTCCAAGCCAGCCTGCTGTCACAACTTCTCCCACAACCATTACCACAACCGTTCCGGGAATACCAGCCAAATACAACTTCTTCAACCTGACTGGTGTGGGCTACAAGGACCCTGTCACAGGCAAACTAGAGTATTTTGTAGTAGTCAACAATATGACTAGCGTTAATGTCACGCTAAACAGGACCACAGCAAAACCTGGAGAATATGTTGCTGTCAATGTCATATTTACAGGCACGTTCAAATGGTACGCAAACAATGCCACAGCCTATTACCTCCACTCTCCCGTCATAAATTTCCACTACTACGGCGTTGAGTTTGCAAACCAGACAGGCAAGCTTTATGATCAGAGCAATGGGCCATGGTATTATTTTGTATCGCAGTATGGGGAGCCGCACCAGCTTCTGTATGGAAATCCAAACAATTCTCTACTCGTGAAGTGGATTGTTACGCCCACTGAGAACGTCACCGGCAAAACCATCAAGATCTGTGGTGGATATTTTGCCACATACCAGAACACAACGCTCTATGGTGGCTTCGGCAACCTCTATGATTTCCTCTCTTACAACCAGCTGCGCGTTGTGAATAGCTCAGTCATAAACATACAGTCGGAGAAATGCGCATATCTGAGCGTGGGATGATTGCACCAATCCTTTTGCGCTGCTGCCGACACAGTGCAGCGCCAAACGGTTTCCATCTGCTAGATAGCTCAAAATTGTTCGCCGATATTAACAGCACGTATAACACTGGTTATTTGCCAATTTTGCCAGTTCGTCAAGCAATTCTATGTATTGTCGCATTTGAGCGACAATATTTATCTTGTGGCCTTGGAATTTGGCACTGCTATTACAGCGCATTATTCCTTCATGTCTGCGTACATTATGCCTATCAACCCTATTATGAAGCCGACTATAACCACGGCCATGTTGAAGTTCGCGGCAGTAAGGGCTATCAGGGCTATGCTGCTAGCAGCGAACGAGCCCTTTATTGATGAGAGTATTTTGGCGTTCCATCCCCATAATATGCCGCCGATGCTAAGGAAGAAGATAGCTATACTCGATATTGCCGCAATAGCATAGACAATTGGCTGGAGTATGCCCATCGCAGTGCCGTTAGCGTTTACGCCGCCAGAGAAGAATGTTACCCAGATATAGACAAGGCTTGCTATTACCTCAAGCGCATATATCCCCATAACGCTTTTCTTTGCTATCCCCTTCATGAAATCACTACTACATCGATGGCAAGAAATTTAAATGTGCACAAATTTTACCGCAGTTGCATAAAAATTCAATTAGTATTTTATAGATTGCTGGCAGATTCAATTTGTTGGTATTATGCCTGAAGATATTGGAAGCCAAAATGAACTATTCAAAAAATATGAGCTAAAGCCATTGCCATACAAGCTTGACGCCCTAGAGCCATACATAAGCAAGGACATACTTGACGTGCACTACAACGGCCATCACAAGGGCTATGTTACGACTCTCAACAAGCTCATAGACAGGTTTTCGCAGGTTGTGAGCGGCGATGCCACAAGCTACGACATACAAGGCATAATCAGGGGCATAGTCTTCAACCTCAACGGCCACAAGCTGCACTCGCTGTATTGGAACAACATGGCAGAAGAAAGCAGAAGGGGCAAGCC
>JAVZDR010000022.1:0-8832 GCA_038873795.1 Candidatus Micrarchaeaceae archaeon
ATTATACCCTTCTCCCCCTTCTCCCGCCTGGCCTTTTCGTTGTGTCTGTGGGTATAGGAGTTACATCATCTATGCTTCCGATTTTGAAACCACTCCTTGCCAGAGCCCTTACAACTGCCTGCGCCCCAAAGCCCGGAGTCTTTGAACCGTGGCCTCCAGGGGCCCTTATCTTTATGTTTATGTTTGTTATGCCCCGTTCTATGGCAGTAGCAGCAAGCTTGTATGCGGCTTGAGTTGCAGCGTATGGCGTGCCCTCTTCATGGTCAGCATCAACAACCATTCCGCCGCTTGCCGTTGCTATTGTTTCAGAGCCAGAAAGATCTGTAAGCGTTATTATGGTGTCGTTCTTCGATGAATAGATATGGACTACGCCCCATCTTATACCTTTTGGCTTGTGCAGCTGAGCCGCTTCAGAAACCTTGCTCTCGAATGAGACCTCTTTCTTCTTTGCCGTGGTCTCCTTCTTGGCTCCAGGCTCCGCTTTTCTTGATGATTTCTTCTCCATATCAAGCACTTTGGGCGTTATTCTCGCTATTCTGCTCCTGCATTATTTTTATTGGCTTGTAGAAGCTTATCGCGGGCTCTTCTGCTGTGGCTACAGTGTAGCTTGGTACAGTTACGCGCCTGCCATTTATTGCTATGAAGCCGTGGGTTATTAGCTGCCTAGCCTGCTTCATACTTTTAGCCATTCCTTTCCTGAAGACGACAGACTGCAGCCTTCTTTCAAGGAGTGCCTCAACATTTATTACGAGAAGGTCATCTATTGTGGCATCCTGCTTTATCACACCATATCTGGAGAGCTTTGCTATAATCTCCCTGCCCACTTCTTCCTTCTCCTTTCCTGAGAGCACCTCCCTTGCTTTCCTCCTGATATTTCTCAGCGTGCTTGCCGCGATCCACAGCTCTCTGAGGTTTTTGAGGCCATAATCATTCTTAAGCTTTTGCTCCTCTTCGAGCCTTTTTGCATCCCACATGAACCCTGGTGTTTCGTATTTCTTCCTAAGTCGTTTTGGCGAACCCATTCAATCACTTAGCTCCGGGTTTTTTCTTCTGCGCTTCTGACGCTGCCTCCTGCGCCGCGGCTTTCGTGAGAGCCGCCTTCTTTGTAACGCCTATCGTGATGCCAGTCCTTCCTGTCGAGCGGGTGCGCTGCCCTCTTACCTTCTGCCCATATTGGTGCCTGTGCCCGCGCCATGATTGTATCTTTATATCATTGTCTATGTCCTGCTTTACGCGCACAGCCAAATCGCTGCTTAGCAGATGCAAGTCATTGCCAGTTTCTGCATCTTTTTGCCTGTTCAAAAGGTATGGTGGCACGCCATTGGCCTTGAGATTTGCAAGCATCCTTTCAATAGCAACGATTTTTTCTTCGCTTATCTCCCCTATTGCAGATTTTGGGCTGATGCCGAAATTTCTCTCTGCGTTAATTGCTATCGCACGGGCAAGGTTGTTGCCTATGCCTTTTATCTGGGCCAGCGCCTTCACTATATTATAGCTGCTGTTAATGTCCTTTCCTGCTATTCGGACTATCCCTGATTCTGCTCTCTGTTTCTGTTGTTCTGCCATTGAAACACCACGCCAGGGCTGGGATATTCAGCATTATGCTTTTGAACCCAGAAGGCTCGTGAAAGCCATACGCTGACAAGACGTTCTCCAGGCGTACGCATTACCAGATTCTGCCACCCTGGCATCGGAGATATCATAACTTATGCTATAGAATATTTATATACCTTACACTTGGGCACGAGACTATCTCTTTGATTTTTTGAACTGCTACTACTCCTTCGCTTTCCTCGCACGCTGCCGCTTTCCTTGCATTTTTGACACCGGCTTTACTGCGGGAAAGGCTATTACCTCCTTTATCGAATCGCTGCCAGTAAGTATCATTGCTAGGCGGTCTATGCTAACACCTATGCCCGCGGTAGGAGGCATGCCATATTCTATAGCTTCAATAAAATCAAAATCTGAAGGTGGCGCTTCCTCATCGCCGTGCAACCTCTCCTCCTCCTGCTCTGCAAATTTCTTCCTCTGCTCTATCGGGTCTGTGAGCTCGGAATAAGAGTTTGCGACCTCTTTGCCAGCTATGAAAAGCTCGAATCTTTCGCTAAGCAACTTGTTTCCGCGCTTGTCCTTCGTAAGCGGGCACATGTATGCTGGAAAATCGACGACGAAAGTGGGGGCAAATAGCTCTGGTTGGATGTATTTGTCAAAAAGCGCATCAGCCACATGGTAGGCATTCTTTATCGGTATTTGCAGCCCCTCCCTTGCGGCTATTTCTGGAGCCTCCTTATCGGTGAGCTTTGACACGTCTATGCCACTCTTTTTGCGCAGTTCATCGACCCAATACAAGCGCCTAAATGGCATAGCAAAGCTGAGCTCCGAGTCCTTGTACTTTATCTTTTCAGTGCCAAATATGCTCTTCACCATTCCATTGAGCATCTGTTCTGTCAGAGCCATAAAGTCATTGTAGTCCTTATACGCCTCATAAAATTCAACCTGTGTAAATTCTGGGTTATGTGTAGAGTCTATGTCCTCATTCCTGAAGTCCTTCGATACTTCATATACCTTCTCGAAGCCACCTATGATGAGCCTCTTTAGGTATAGCTCGTCTGCTATCCTCAGATAAACATCCGTATCAAGCGCATTGTAGTGGGTGACAAATGGCTTTGCGTTTGCGCCGCCGTACGTTGGCTGCAAAACCGGTGTCTCGAATTCTATATAACCATGAGAATCCAAGAAATCCCTAATATACTTCAGGATCTTCGCCCTTACTATGAACAGGTTCTTGACTTCTGGGTTAGCTATAAAGTCCAGGTAGCGCTTCCTGTATCTGATCTCTGTATCGGTAAGCCCGTGGAACTTTTCTGGAAGTGTCAGGAGCGACTTTGACAACATTTCTATTTCTTCTGCATCTATGCTTATCTCCCCGCGCTTTGTCTTTGTTACTACGCCCTTTACACCTATTATGTCACCGCTATCAAGAAGTTCTGAAATTTTCCTTGACTGTGCATTTAGGAAGTCTGCCCTTAACATTATCTGTATCTTGCCATTGCTGTCGTAAAGATCGAGGAACTTGACTCCACCTATATTGCGCATGCCGAGTATGCGCCCGGCTACACCAACCGTTTTGCCTTCGTATCTTGCAAAATTTTCTTTGATTTCAGAGGAATGTGCAGTCTGGCTGTATGAATATGGGTATGGGTCTACTCCTAGCGCCCTAAGCGACTGCAACTTTTTCAGCCTGAAATCGTCAGCCATCTATTACACCAGAAATATTAGCCAGCGTATGTTTTTATTATGTTTGCTTACCGATACGTTTTAGCCAAGGATCAAGCCATTTCCACCTTTGTTTTATAGGCGGCAATCAACTTTTAGGGTCAGAGCGGGCCCGGTGGGATTTGAACCCACGACTTAAAGGTTAAAAGCCTTCCACTCTGGCCAAGCTGAGTTACGGGCCCATTGCATTGGATAATCAGTATTCATATATAATATTTATATCTGATTTGGTTTGTGCCTGCTCTTGGTTCGGTAAATGCGCAGAGGTCTGCATATGCACATACTTTAGCTGTTGGGATTCACCTATATTCCAAGATCCTTTCGAATTCTGGAATTATTTGCAAATACAAGGTATGTAATGATTATGAAGTCTATTATTATTGCCCCATGCATTATCGTGCAGTATATGCAGATTGCTTTCACTACGAACAATTCCAAGTAGATTAGATATGGTACGAGTAAGAGCCCGAAAAATCTCCATGCAAATAATGCTTCGAACGTCTTTTTGGCTATACTTCTTCTCATGAACACAACCGATACAACGAGCAGTATGTTTATGACAAACCACAAAGCCGCAAGCATGTCAAGGGATACGCCCATAACGGTTGAATACTTGCTCAAGAGGACTTTCATGCAATTTATCTGTATACCTGACTGCGAGCTTCCCGGTATGGTGCAGAATGGCGGCGAGGTGTGCAATACATCTAATTCTATTATAATTGTTGTTGCTGAAGCTATGCCAATTATTGACATGGCAATTAGTATCAGAAAGTCTCTGTAAGACGCTCTCATGTATATAGCTCTGTCTAATATTTTTTTATCTTTTGCGCTGGCTTGGCGGTAATTTGTCAATGGGCCTTGGCCGGGATTTCCTAGCAACCTAGTCGGACCCGGTCTAGAGGGTCCACAGCCCTCCGTGCAGCCGTTACACCACCAAGGCCACAGTAATAATATGGACCTAAATATCTTTATAATGCTGTGCGCATTACTTTGCAGCAATGTATGTTATACCATCAGAGACTATAACGGCGCCTGCACGCACAGTTGCATTCATGTTGCTGAGCTCTGCGGCGCCAGAAAGAAGCTGCAAATTTTGGGCTGATGAAACTAGAGATGCCACTTTTATTGCGGATGCGCTCTGCAGGTAGGCAGCCGCCAGACTGTTAGAATAGAAAATCATGTAAATCGCAGAACCGAGTTCGACAAGGGCGATTGTTATTGCAAATGAAATAAATAGCCCATAGAATGCCATCTAACCGCCTATAAAAATGCAGATGGGATAGCCATATTGCTGGGAAATGATACATATGTGTGTGGTTGCATTTTTCACAGAGCCAAAGCTTTTTCCAGAGATTATAATTTCTATTCCATTTAGAGAATATGCATGCTCATAAGCAGATATGTAGCTTTGCAGGCATTTGCTGCTGTTGAAATATGCCGAGAGGGCGCACCTTGCGGCTGTCGAGTTATACTCGAGCTGGTTTGAGAGGTCGAAGAGGGCCATGCTTGATCTGAGGGCGCTCTTGGAAAGATAGATATTTGAAGTTTCTGAATTCTCCATATGCATTACAGCCGATGATATAGCTGCTATAAAGAATACAGAAATTGCAATTTCCAACGTGGCAATCTGTGCCTTCATCTCAATCATGTCGTTGTTATTATTGACCCCATGTAAGAGATTGTGGAATTCGTATCAAGGCCTTGGATATCAGCTGCGATATAGTAAGAAAATGGCTCTATGGCATTGCAAACCATTGACGATCCGAGGAAACTGCAGCTTGTAAGGTTGTAAGAAACACTTTTAAGCAGATTTGAGTATGCATCTGAATATGCAGATACTGTCTGCTGTATTTGCGCTTGAGTTGCTGATGATACGCCAGAATCGTTGTAATAGCCAAGTATGCTATAAAGATTATTTTTGGCCTGCACGTACCATGTATATGCGGAAGAGTTTGCAATCCCCGAATGATTACCTTCGCTGAGTATTTCTTCGTTTGAGAATGTGGAAATGCCGCTCACGTTCAGCACAGTGGCATTCCCGACAACAGACTTGCCGAGGAAGATCTCTGAAGTCCTTGAAGTGCTTGATAGGTTTCCGGAAAAAATGTTATTAAGTGCATAGATAGACAGGGTAAAGTTATAGGAATACCCCATATCTGATGCACTCACATATGACAGGTTAACCCCAGTTGAATATGGAGCTATGCAAAATGTGACTGTCTGCCCCTCGTCGTTTGTGTAGCAATAACCGCTAAATACCATGTAACTCCATGCATTTGCACCGCACTGGTATAATGTCGGAAGTGGGTTGCCCCAAAAGTCATGATATGTGCAGTGGCTCCATTCTTTTAAAGCAAACAACCCTGTTTTGCTTTCGAACGGATAATTTATATATTCGTGCCTGTTTGATATCCTCGCGGAGAGCTGACTGCCCTGCAGACTTTCTGTAGAGAAAGTGGAAAGCGATGTTTCGTTGCTTTCGGTGTGGTTGTTGCATTCTATTGAGTAATTTATATTGGCTATGTTTGCTCCCACTTTAAGCGGTTCAAATTCAGTGGTAAGCATTCCTACCCCACTGAGCTGGCTATGCAGATTGCTTGCAGCAAATGCCATTGAGTTTGACGACAAATGGAATTCAGCTGTGCCATTTGTGCAGCCATAGACCGCAATGTAGAGCTGGCTCTGTTGATATATTGTTGTGTTGAGAGGCAGATATGGAATTACATATATCTTGCTTGCTTGCATTTTGGATATCGTTAGATTCGTTGGGCTGCTATTTGATATCACATTGCTGAAGATTGCTTGCTCATAGTGCATTTTGCTGGAATATATTCCTACAACGGTTACAGCCAATGTTCCGATTGCACCAAGCACCAGAAGAAACTCAAGACTCGTTTGTATTTTCATTGCTCATCACCATCAAGTATGTAATGTTGTCGCTCGTTATAAATCGGCAAAGTGAATAAGAGCAGTAATGTGGAACACTCGAGGATGCATTTTGCACTAGCAAGGATATTTTTATACCATAAGCAGAGGATTCGCTGGCCAAGAAGCTCGCCGCGGCTGAAAAGTTCATCCTTGTCTTCTCTATGACTGTTACGAATTCCTGGGAGAGATCGCTCAGGTTCAGGAACTCCCTTTGGTAGCTTAATGCAGCGGCCATATCCTCCTGCGGCACGTAGTATGCCTTGAACAATATTAGAGTTGCGATAAGCATTAGCTGAAGTGCAATTAGCATGTCCAGCGAAGGCAGTATAAGTTTGTATTTCCTGCATTGCATCACACGCACCACGAGATGGCTTGATACGCACCAATGATGCTTAGCATCTTTGAGAGAGCAGAAGAGGTGCAGAAGGTATTCGATGCCAGACTGTATTGCATATGATCTAAAAAGAATCCTGAGGCTTGACTCATCAAGAAGGCGACTATGGCTATTGCAATGGCCATGCAAATCAGCACCTCGAATGAGAGCTGGATAAGCATAATCACACCTTTTCCAGTGTGAATGAACCAAGATTGTCGAGCACCTCGATTGATGCATTGCCTGAAGGCGTGCAGAGAGCACCTTTTTCTATTTTGAGCGGGGCGATAAGGCCGAATGTTCCATAAGGTGCACTCAGTGCTGATACAGTAACAGTGGAGTTATTGCAGATGCCTTCTGGTATCTCAAGCTGCAGCACAGTGCTTGGCATGCCTTCCATCATTGCAAGATTTATTTTGTATGCAATATTAGAAAGCAGGTATGCATTTGTCTCGAAATGGGCCTTTGCTTCTCCTGCGCCAAGGATGCTTATGATAAATGCCAGAGAAAGCCCAGCTAATGCTAGATATACTAAAAACTCAAATGAGAGCTGGGCTCTTTTCATGGCTACACCGAGTTGGAAGAAAGCGAGGAGAGCTCATGGGCTATGGCTTGGACAATGCTCATGTTTGTGTTGTTTATGTCCATGTGCGTTACTACGGCCCCTTTCAGCCCTACGACCATGGCCAGGGCTATAACAATTACTATGCTCGCAGCTGCGAGCATCATTATATATTCTAGAGAGCCCTGCGCCATCATGCCTCTCACTTTCCCACTTTTTTCCTTCTTGTTTTTCATCAAATCACCATAAAAGCCTGGGGAGGAAATGCATAGTCGCATAGAATATAACAACAGCTACATTGAGCGATGGCAACATCTTATACAACACAGCGCTGCCTGGCGAGCCAATATTGTCAAGAGCGTGATTTATTGTAAGCATTATTACAATGTATGCGATTGCAATGGTTGAGAACCTGCCCGCTATGCTGCCACTTCCTGCGATTGCTGAAGAGTTGCCAAGTATGCTTGCGCTTATTCCTGCAAAGAGTGGGAAGAATATTATAATTCCAAGCCTTGATAATGACTTCATGCTCAGCGTCTTTGAGATTACCATATTAGATATCGCTTCCTCTTCGCTTATACGGCTCTTGAATGCGTCAAGGAAGTCACCAACCTCTTGACCGCTCTCCATAGAAGTTGCAATGACGCGCATAAATTCCCTTATAGGTTTTGACTCAGGGGAGTGTATCTCTACAGCATCGGAAGGCTTTAGACCGAGCTCGTAAGACTTCAAAAATGCATTCAGATTCCTAGAAAATGAGTATCCATGGCCAGAAGTTTCTTTAAGCGCCCCATATAAAGTGCCTTTCAGCCTGTAGGAATCTGCAAAATCATTGATAAAGCTCAATACTTCCGAATTCTTGATTGCGATTAGCCGGCGCCTTTCATAATAGTATAGCGCAATGCTTATTGCAGCTAAGGTTATGCCAACATAGAACCTAAGCATTACTGCTGCTACCGAGATCAAAGAAAGCAACACCGCCGTGTATCTTATATATCTACTCAAATAATCTCCTGAAAAACGCAGTATTCCCCAAGAAATACAACGTTGGGATTACCTCAAGCATGACAATCGATAAAAAGAGCAGGTTATTTCTGCCACCATTCAAGATTGATTCAGCGACAAATGCAAATATGATGAATGAAGGCAGCACTGACGAAAGAAACATGTTGAATGTTGCATATCTCTGCAGGGTTGCTTCCTTTACTGCATTTTTTCTCAACTTTTCGCTGAGCTTTTCATCAAGGTATTTCTTAACAGATGCATATATGTTTGTGCCGTTGGCGAGATGGAAGCCACTAAAGTATATACCATTTTTGATGAATGCGTTGCTAAGCGCGGATGGTGGATCCTCGCCTGAAACTATGCGCATTCTTGCCTGGTGCAGGGTGCTGGTTATTTTTGCATTGGTAGAGATCCTCTCGACTTTTCCTATTGTTGAAAGTATAGATTTTCCTTTTTGCCTATAGTAGCATAACGCGCTAAGGGCGTCTGCCGCCTCCTCAGAGCTGATTTTCAGATCAGCCATGCTGCGCAGATCTGTATAACCTTTTATGAAAAACGCGGCGAGCGGTGCAGAAGCAAATGAAAAGACAGCTAGATACGCAACGCTCTCGATGCCACTTGTGAATAAGATCACAAGCGCCATTGCAATTGCAGCCACTATGACACTGAATGCTGTATACTTGTTCAT
>JAVZDR010000023.1:0-8720 GCA_038873795.1 Candidatus Micrarchaeaceae archaeon
AAGTAAACAGAGTAGTTGAGCAGCTCGCTCACCCTTTCTTTGAGCCTGTTCCCTGCCAGCGCAGCTGCGAACATCGGTATAAGCACTACGCTTATTGATCCTGTTATCACGTCGATAAGCGAGCCCATTTTAAGGGCTATGCCGTATGAGCCCACTACTGATGAAACGACAACGCTGCCCAGAAGTATCACAGAGAAGTTGCTCACGGCATTGCCGACTATGTTTGCGCCGGTGACAGGCGCTGAAAACAGGAGCAGCTCTTTTGCAACTCCCGAAAAGCGCTGCATGTTCAGCATTAGCCTTGTGTGCCTGAGCGTAAGCGCAAGGGATGCTATTGAACCAGAAACAAGGCCGATGACATAGCCAGAGATTGCGCCGACTGCGCCGAAGCCCATCACAACCAGAGCTATGCTGAGAAAGGCCTGGAAACTTGAATTTGTCAGTGCGGCAATCGATGCACGTTTTCCGTCTCCGAAGCTGACGAGTATAGCATACAGTGCACCGTAAAGCAAGGAAAATATTATGCCTACCATTGCAATCTGTATCGCGGCACTTTCGGAAGGATTGTGGAATATATATGTGGCTATTGCGCCGCTGAGCGACACCCCCGCTATGGAAAGCACAATGCCTATAGCAATGAGTATCAGGATGCCTGTTGTGATTATTATGCTTATCTCTTCATCTTTGCCCTCATTCTGCAGCTTTGGTATGTATTTGTTGAAATAGGCTGTTATATTGAATGCGGCTATGGCGCTGAATAGCCCCGAAGCTCCAAGGGCGAGAGTGTAGATGCCGTAGCCGCTAGGCCCGAGGAGCCTCGCTACAGCTATGAACATCACTGCGCCAATAATCAGCGAGAGGACCTTGCCGAACGCAATAAATGATGCGACATTTGCCGTCTTTACGCCTAGCTCCGTCGCCGTGCCAGCGCCAGAATAGCCTATCTGCATCGCAACACCTATCCCAAAATGTCCTCCTTGCCAAGCAGCCTTGCCAAGAATCTTATATACTTGAGCTCTATATCGTAAAAGGGCCTTATAAAAGGTATCTTTGATGAAAAACGGCCCATGTCTTTCACAAATTCCTTGTTTATGATGCTAAGCAAAATAAGTATAAATGGATATGCTGCTAGCAGGATCGCCGCACCAGCCACAGCCTGCAGAATCGCATGAGGCAGCACTAGGGCTATTGCCATTATTGGGGCTATGATCGCAACGCTCGCCATTAGAATCAAGGCTTTTCTAGGCATTGAAATCTCTTTCAATATTGACTTGGCCGCATGGTAAAATATTATATCATTGAATATGCTTCCTATGTAAAAGAGGGATATGATTGCGCCAACTGCCCCATAGTGTGGCACAAGTATGAGCAGGGATATTATCTGTACCGCAGCCGAGAGCGCGGTAAAGCGCATGAGCTTATAGACCTTCTCATATGCTATGATAAAACTGGTGGCATACAGGCCCGGCAGGCTTATTATTACTCCGAATACAACAAGCAGCAGGTAGAGAGGCGCGACGCCGAAGCTTCTGGTTATGAGCAGGAATATTATAGGCTTGGCCATAACCCCTATGTAAACTATGAATGGCACAACGAAGGCAATTGTATACAGTAGTGCCTTGCTGAATGTATTTGCCACTGCCTTGGCATCTCTGGACTGCGCGCGCCTTGCTGATAACATCGGCATCATTATGCTCCATGCACTGCCCGTGAATATCGCTATCATGTTATATCCTTTGTTCGCTACTCCATAATTTCCAAGTATGTATGCTGTAGAAAACGTGCCGAGCAGGAGGATTGCTATGTAGCCTGTGGCGAATGATAAGGCGTTGTTTGCTGCAAGCGGCATTGAGAAGCGCACAACTGATTTTATATCTGAGATATTTGCAAAGCGCAACCCCGCCTTGCCCTTTATCTCACGGAGCACATAGTAGAAAGAGATTGCAAAGCCGAAGGCATAGCCAATGAGTATGCCGGCGATCGCCCCGGCAACTCCGAAGCCTGCTAGTATGAGTGAGACGCTGGCTACGAGCTGCACCGCAAAAGTCGATATATTGGATATGGCTGCATGCCTGCCCCTGCCGAGCCCTATGAGGCCGGAATATGATGCGCCATAGACCATTGAGAAGAAGACTGAACCCACGGCAATTTCTATATCATATATGCTTATGCCAGTATGGGAATAGAAAGATGCGGCAATGCCACTGATGCCTATGCCCAATGCTGAAACGGCAAGCGCTATGGGGAACAGAATCACATAGCCACTCGAGATTGTCTTTGCGATGCTTTCGTAGTCGTTGAGGCTCTTGTACCGCGCCAGATAGTTGTTGAAATACGTGCCTATGCCGAAATGGCCCGCTGCACCGACAAGGGCGGAGACGCCGAATGCTAGCGTGTAGATGCCGTAGCCGCTAGGCCCGAGGAGCCTCGCTACAACTATGAGCAAAATCGCAGCGATTGCAGCGCCTACAAGCTTGCCTGAGAGCACAGAAACAAAATTTTTGACAGTGGCGCTCCCTAAGTCTGTCGCCTCATCCATAAGCTCTATAAGAATTCAACCATAAACTTTATTATAGATTTGTAAACATTATTGCTGCATAATTATGTGCATATTATGGATTATGCAAAGCCTGCTAAGGAGTACACAGCAGTGGCTTTGATATTTCTGATATTAGCTTTGCTGCTCTTTTGGCCTATGGCCATGGGAATTGCTTCTACCGTCCCGAACGGCGGCGGCGATCTCTACCAAACCCTCTGGAATTTATGGTGGGTTGGCTATGCAATGCTTACCCTGCACACTTCGATATACTTTTCAGGCCTTCTTTATTACCCTATTGGCGCAAGCCTTGTCACGCAAACCCTTTCGCCCCTTGCATGCTTATTTAGCTTACCTTTCCAGGCAGTAAACCTGGTATTTGCCTATAATGTTATCTTTTTTGTAGATTTCATGCTTGCCGGGCTTTTCATGTACATGCTTGCATATCATATAGTCAAAAACAAGCATGCCGCATTTGTTGCTGGTATCATATTTGCATTTGCGCCGATGCACATAGCGCAGTCTCTAGGCCACCTCCAATGGGCAAGCATAGAGTTCGTTCCACTCTTTATCCTGCTCTTCATGCTCACAATAGAAAGGAGAAGGATTATTTACCCTGTCGGTGCAGGAATAAGCTTTGTCTTCGTGACATTCTGGGGCGACCCAGAGCAAGGCATAATGGCATTCCTGCTTGCACTCCTCATGCTCATTTACTACTTAGCTAGCAGAAAAAGAGGAGAGGTTCTTAATGTAAAATTTGCGGTGAACCTATTTGTGATGATAGCCGTGGTACTTGCTGTGGGTTCCCCATTTTTGGTACCTATAATTAAAGGCATTGAAAATGGCGCCCTCGCACAAGCAGCGCAGCTTAGCGACCTACAGCACAACATGCTTTGGAGCGATCCTGTTGCATCATTCTTCCTGCCTAGCCCGAACAACATCATCTTCAGCTCATTATCAAATTCCTACAAGCAGATTTATTCAGTGGATCCTGCTGAGCGCATATCTTATCTTGGCTACATTGCTATATTTCTGGCACTTTATGGCTTGTTTAGAAGCTACAAGGACAAGAATTACTCTGTGGTTGCTTTTTGGGTTGTGGCTTTTCTCATATTTGCATGGCTCTCCCTTGGCCCCTATGTTCAGCTCGGTAGCCCACATTCTGTCGGTGGTATTCCGGGCATATACCTTCTCTACAGGCAATTGCCTGTTTTGAATCTTATAAGGGAAGCTGGCAGGTTTGATATGATAACAACTATTGCGCTTGCTGTGCTTGCCGCTTACGGCTTCAAGGAATTGATGCAGGGGCTTGAAAATGCAAAGCATCATTCCGAGAATTACGCCAGATATATAACTGCATTCTTTGTGTTCCTGATACTTCTAGAATACAGCGGTTTCGCTGTAAACAGCAGCAACTTCATTGCCCCACACATACCCAAAGCATATTATGAGATAGGCAATATGACCGACAATTTTACAGTGCTTGTGCTGCCGGCAACTGCAAATTATTCGAGCAACTCGCCTGCGCTCTACCTCGGAATGCAGATGTATTACCAGACCGCATTCAAGAAGCCAATAATTACGGGCTACACAACAAGGACCAACGAGACAGAACTCCTCCCGCAGGAAACTCTGCCTTTGGTGCAGGCGGCATCGAGCCTTGAGGCTACTGGCAAGCTGGCATACTCATCGCCCATAATAACCAACTATACAAATGTGACGCTGCTCTGGATGCGCAATTTTAACATAAGATTTGTCTCTGTAATCAGGCAGGCATACAATCAGAGCGACTTCGAGCAACTTGCCAGCTACCTTTACAGCGTCTTCGGCCTACCCGTTTACCAGAGCAACACAACAACAGTCTTTTTAACAACACAAGCGGTGAGCCGCGCCGGAAGTTCATTTGTAGCATATCCGGGTCCGAATTGGCTCCCTGGCTGGTACGTTTGCGAAGCGTATGGCATAATATGCAATGCAACAATTGATTCACTTTGGTTCGGCAGCAACGTCAGGGAGATAGTGGCGTATACGCCTATTGCGAGAAGCTACAATATGAGCTTCCAGTCCTTTGCACCGAGCCCAACAAGCATAAGCATATATCTCAATGGGGGTAATATCACGGATTTGGTTAATGAGTTTCCGGCAAGCGGCGTGCAGAACAGAAGAGTAAGCCTGAATCTTAGGAAGGGGTATAACCTAGTATTCTTCTATGCACCAAATTCAACCAGCGTACCGAAATACATGAACTTTGCAGTCGGCAACATCACGTTTAGTTAGCGTTTGCGAATAAAAGGTATTGTACAGAAAATTTAAATAATCTCCATGCAAAATAAAAACAGGCGGCTTTGGTGGGAGCATGGTGGATGAGTTGGCAGAAGGCGAAATGTATGAGCTTAAAGTCAACGCAAAAAATCCGCGCGGAGAGGGCATTGGTCGAATAAAGAATATTATAGTCTTTGTGCAGAATGCCAAGACCAGGATAGGCAAGATTTACAAGGTCAGGATAGTCAAGGTGCACAGGACATTCGCATATGCTGAGCCTGTTGACAGCAGCAAGTATTTTATAGGTAATGGTAGCTTAATTGTATGACTAGTTTCTTTTTATTTTTATAATTTTTTAATGCCAGGTGCGTATATGATACCAAAAGATTACAAGGAGATGGCAGAAAAGATTATGAAGGGCACCACGACTATTGGAATAGTCTGCAGCGATGGAATCGTCATGGGCGCTGATTCAAGGGCTACAATGGACACGTTTATAGCAAGCTCTGAGGCTGTCAAGATATACAAGATAGATGATAATATAGCAATGACCATTGCGGGTGGTGTCGGCGATGCTGAATACCTGGTCAAGTTCTTGAAGATGCAGAACGAACTCTACAAGATGAATGAGGGCAAGCCTCTCTCACCTAATTCGGCGACTTCACTCTTCCATATAGTGCTTCAGGAGAATAAGATGATGCCGTACTTTGTGCAGCTCATATTGGGAGGGATTGACGACAAGGGGCCGGAGCTCTACAATATTGATTTCTTCGGCGGATACACAAAGGAGCCAAAGTTCACCGCAACAGGCAGCGGCTCGCTTACGGCACTCGGCTACCTTGAGGATGCATTCAAGCCTGAAAACACAGTTGCAATGTCGGTCAAAATAGCCGCAAAGGCCCTTAAGATAGCTATGAAAAGGGATTCTGCTACGGGAGACCATATGAAAATAGTTGCAATAACCAAAGAAGGTTACAAAGAATATTCGGGAGAAGATATAGCAAAACTTCTGGAATAATCCTATTTGGCCAAGAATTCCGGGGCATCAATTTTTCCAGTGATTGTTTGGCAGAAACTTCGCAGGAAGCGAATAATATTTTCAAGAAGATAGAGGAGATAATGCCAGCTGATGCTGGATTTGTAAAGGCAGAGTATGAAGGCCCTGATATAGCTGTTTATGTGAGCAACATAGCGGCGGTATATGCAAACGAGAAGACAATAAAGAATATATCAGCTGCTGTCAAGAAGAAGCTCATAATGAGGAGCGAGGCCTCGAAACTCCTTGATGCGGAAGAGGCAAAAAAGGAAATAGAGAGGATAGTCCCTAAGGAGGCAGGAGTTGACTTCTCCAACTTAAGATTCGTCCCTGAGTTTGGCGAGGTTTACATAGAAGCCATGAAGCCTGGCCTTGTCATAGGCAAAGATGGCTCAACGCTAAAAGAGATAGTCATGGCAACAAAGTGGGTTCCAAAAGTGCTTAGGATACCAACAATGAACAGCGATGTCATAAAGGCCGTTAGGCAGCTTACTATAAATGAGAGCGAATTCAGGAAGAAGTTCCTCACAAGCATAGGCAAGCGGATAAACACGCCAATAGTGAAAAGCGAGTGGGTAAAGGCAACAGCGCTTGGCGGCTTCAGGGAAGTGGGGAGGAGCAGCCTGCTAATAGAGACAAACCACTCCAAGGTGCTGATAGACTGCGGCATAAGCCCTGAGCCAGGAATAAAGGGTGCTGATGCGGTCAATGGCGAGTCTAACAAGGCTTTCCCGTATCTTGACAGCGCCAACATCTCAATAAATGACCTTGATGCGGTGATACTCACGCATGCGCACATGGACCATGCGGGCTTCGTGCCGTACCTTTTCAAGTACGGCTATGAGGGACCTGTATATACCACCCCACCTACGCGCGATCTCGTAGCCCTCCTTGCATACGACTACATCAAGCTCGTTAAAAAGAGTGGAGGTACGCCTCTCTACGAAGAAAAGGACATAAAGAAGATGCTAATGCACATAATAACCAGGAACTACAATGAGGTGACCAATGTCACCGACGAGATAAAGCTCACATTCCACAATGCTGGGCACATACTCGGCAGCGCCACAGTGCACCTGCACATAGGCGAGGGCCTCTACAACATAGTGCATAGCGGCGACATGAAGTACAGCTACACAAGGCTCCTAGATCCTGCAGATACGAAATACCCGAGGGCGGATGTCCTTTTCATAGAGAGCACATACGGCGGCGCTAATGATGTCACGCCAAACAGGCAAGAGGCGGAGATAGAGCTCCTGAATGCCATAAAGCGCACCATAGAAAACGGCGGAAAGGTGCTCATACCTCTCTTTGCGGTAGGCCGTTCGCAGGAGATAATGCTTGCCTTGGAGAGCCACCTTGCAAGCAGCAAGGACTACAAGATAGATGTGCCGATATACCTTGATGGAATGATACTGGAGGCAAGCGCAATACACACCGCATACCCAGAATACCTGAAGGAGTCGCTCCAGCGGCGCATATTGAGCAATGCCTCGCCTTTCGAAAGCGAGATATTTGAGGTAGCAAAGGGCGAACGCTCTGAGATAATCGAGAAAGGCCCTTCGATAATACTTGCAAGTGGCGGCATGCTCAATGGAGGGACAAGCCTGGAATATTTCAAGGAGCTTGCTGCAGACCCGAAGAACACCCTGATGTTTGTCGGCTACAACAGTGCCTCGTCACTTGGGAGGAGGATACAGAATGGCCTGAGCAAAGTCGCATTGCCTGACGAAGAGGGCAAGCTCAAGGAGATAGATGTAGCCATGCAGATAAAGACTGTTGATGGATTTTCAGGGCATAGCGACAGGCAGCAGCTCATGAGGTTCGTCGAGGATATGGCTCCTACTCCGAAGAAGGTCTTCACCATGCATGGCGAGGAAAGCAAGTGCGAGGACCTCGCAAGGAGCATAGGCTCGAGGATGCATATAGAAGCAAGGGCGCCGATGAACCTTGACTCAATAAGGCTCAAATAATGCAAAGCATAGCTTGCAAACAATTAGAAAGTCTCAAGCCTTGGCCATTCTATTGTACCTGGGCTTTTTATCTCCATCTCTTCTTCTGTAGCAGATTTTGCGGCGCGGCCATATGCTAAGAGGGCTATGCTTGCAAAGCCGAGCAGGCTTGTTAGGAGCAGATAGGATATGCTGCTGCTCAGGTATTCATAGCTTATGGCCACTATTATCAGGCCGCCGAGTATTGCGCTGGAGTAGCTTCCCTTGCTCCTGCGCACAAGAACATTTATGCCAGCTGCTATGAACATCAGGGTTATTATCATATTGAGCAGTGGCGTTGCATACTTCTGATAGTTGAGCAGAAACGCGCCGAATCCCGAAGAAGCAATATAGCCTGCTATGTAGGCAAGCTGTGGATATATGAAATAGCCGAAGATCACCGCCGTTGCAAGGAAGATTGCGCCCGCTGCGTTTGAGAATCTGTTGTAGCTTGTTATGGCTATGGCTTCCCTTCCCGTGGCGACCTTGTCTATGTCTTCCAGGCAGTAGAACTTGTCGTTGTATTCCACAAGGTCTGCGTAGCAGAAGGGCCTTTTGCAGTAGCTGCATATGGCATAAGCTGGCCTCCATGGATGCAGGACGCATGTCAGCCCCTTGGCTGCATCAATGCTCTCCTTCTCCGTCTTTGTGAGCTTCTTTGGCCTTGTAAGCACTTCTTCGGTCCCCTGTGGCTGCCATGACTCGGCGGCGAAACCTTTTTCGAGAACCTCTTCTGTTATATACTTTGATTCCTCTGCCACCTTTTGAGCCGTCTCCTCTGCTCTGGCGGCGCCGGCCTTCGCCGAAACCATGCGAGGCGGCTGAGCGGCTGGCGGATTTTCTTCAACCGCTTTTGCCTGCGGCTTAACCAGCTCTTCGGCTTTTGGCGGTGCCG
>JAVZDR010000024.1:0-8094 GCA_038873795.1 Candidatus Micrarchaeaceae archaeon
GTGAATCCTCTTTCTTCCCGCTAAAAAGACGATGCGCAACGCTTATTAATTTTGCTGCGCAAATCTGATTATGGCAACCTTGTCAACGCCGCAGCAGCAGGCCGGCATACTGAGCTTTTACGATGCGCCTGAAAAGGGGCCGCGGGTCAGTGTGAAAGCCGTTATAATACTCGTAATTGTATTCGCGCTAATTGTAGCGATCTTCGACCACGCCGCTGCTATATAGGGCTTGGCCTGCGTTCAGTTTCTCTGCTTTGTTGCCTCCCTTGGGGGCAGCACAATATTTATCTTTGCACCGCACTTAGGGCACCTGCCGTCGCTGGTTATATTGTATTCTAATATGTCAAAGACGAATCTTTTTATCAACAGGGCGCCGCACTCCGGGCAGTATGTATTCTCATACTTGTGGCCAGGCACATTGCCCAGGTAGACATATCGCATTCCCTCTTCCTTAGCCACTTTGTAATGGCTCTCAAGCGTCTCGACTGGCGTCGATGGGAAGTCAAGCATCTTGAAATCTGGGTGGAATCGCAGGAAATGCAGTGGCACGTCTGGGCCCATGTTGTCATAAATCCACTTTACCATCTTCCTCGCATCTTCTAGAGAGTCGCCCACCTTGGGCACGACAAGGTCTGTTATCTCGATGAATATGCCCTTCTTTTTCATCTCGAGCAACGCATCGAATATTGGGTGCTCCGATATTATAGAGATGTACTTCCTCGAGAACTGCGTGTTTGCATTGCCTTTAAAGTCGACAGTCATGGCATCTATGTAGCCTGCGGCTGCATCCACAGCCTCTGGAGTCATATAGCCGTTTGTTACGAATGTGTTGAAGATTCCAGCCTTGTGAGCCTCCTTTGCTGCATCGATCGCATACTCCATGAAGATTGTCGGCTCGTTGTATGTGTAGGTTATGCCATCTACCCCATATTTCTTCCCGAGATTTATAAGCTCCTTGGGCATTATATCAGTGCCGATCAGCTCACGCTCATGGCTTATGTCCCAGTTCTGGCAGTAGAGGCAGTTGAAGTTGCATCCCACAGTGCCTATGCTGAGCATCGACGCCCCAGGCTTGTAGTGGAAGAGTGGCTTCTTCTCAATCGGGTCTATGTTGAGAGCAGCTATGTGCCCATAGACAAGGAGGTAGACCTTGCCGCCCTTGTTGGCCCTGACGCCACAGAACCCTTTCTGGCCATCGCCTATGTTGCAGCGCCTGGCGCAGAGGTTGCAAATAGCCCTTTTGTTTGGCAGCTGCTCGTAAAGTATGCCCTCCTTCTCCATAATAAGATTATTGCGTATATATTTATAGCAGTAGTTGGCGTAGGCGATTTGCCCTTCTTGGGCAGCTTTCCCTTTTCAAGGCTCAGAGTCTCTCAGGATTTCATTGCTTCCGTGATACTTTCCAGCATCTTATTCTGGCCTACGCCGTATTCCTTGACCTTCTCGATGTCTACGCCAGCCTTCTTAGCTATGTTTTCAACTACCCTGAGCATTATACTCCCGCCGAATTCTATTATGCCACTTGTTATGCGCCGTGAGATGGCATTGCCCTTTCCTTCGTATTTTGCATCACGCGCAGCCATCTTGGCAAGGTGCCTGTATGAAGCATAGTAGACTGCAAGCATAGACTTTGAAAGTGCCTCCCTGTTCAGCGACCTTGCCTTTATCCTGCCTAATGGCACGTTGAGCATAGGTGTAACCGTGAATTCGAAGGGCCTATTGTCGACGAAAGAGTTGCTCAACTTGTTTATAAGTGCAACGGTCTCCCAGTTGTCATCATCAGTCTCGCCCTCCTGGCCGACCTGCACTGTGAATGCTGGTCTCCAATAGTTCTTTGTCTCGACTTCTACTCCTTTCCAGACTATCTCCTGCCAGCTGCCATCTACGCCGATCTTCAGCGGCAGGGTCTTTGCAGGCATATGCTTTTTGGCGAGCTCCTCGCTGCCAGTCTCGAGGCCTGTCTGAACGCCTATCCAGTTGTTCGGACCGGCATGCATCACCTTAGAGAGCTTTTCAATCAGCTCAGGGAAGCCCGCGGGTATAGATATTCTGGCATGTGTAGGATTTGAAGTCTTTACTCCCGGAATTGACATTACCGCCTGCATCAGCTCAATGAGTGCATCCTCGTTAGGCTCGAAGAACTTGCCGTGCTTGTAGCCGAAGAATTCATCTGTGTGCAGCCAAGCCTTGTTAGATCCGCCCTCTCTTACGTTTACTTCCACTTCCTTCCTAATCATATCTATTGTGTAGTACCTGAGAGGCCTCAGCGTCACCTCGCAGAAGTCACATCCTATGCCGCAGCCGCGCATTATCTCTACAAGCGACTTTATTGAGGGCCTGACAATCGTTGGGATCTTCTCGAGGCTTGGATATGCCCCATAGGAGGTCCTTGCAATGTACCTCTCATCGTCTACCGAGATCATGTGGAACATGCTATCGAAGGTTATATAGCCCCTCCTGAACATCTTTGTGTCAATGCTGTCTGTGGCGATCTGCTCGAAGAGCTCATTGGCTACGTCATCTATCTCGCCCTGCACGGCATAATCTATCTTCTGCTTGGCAAAGTCGTCGTTCAACACGGTAAAGTCCCATACGCCCGGCCCGCCGACTACAAGCTTGGCCTTCTTACCAGCCCTCAGCTTGTTCAAGTAGTCAATTAGGTCATACCACTCCTGGCGCACCCATGCGTCGGGATCGCCGAAGAGCGCCGCATATGACATTGTCAATGGGCCTATGCCATAAGGATCCATTGTCGAAACGCCAATCACTTCTGTCTTATCATCTATGAACCTGTGGGCGTTGAAGATGTCTGTAACGGCTACATCTTCCCTGGGATTCTTCTGGAGGAGGGCGGCCTCGATCTTCCTAATTGAGTATGGTGCATGAAGCAGCTGCCCGTCCGGATAAGTCTTTGGGGGCTTGCCCCTGAGAAAGTTGTAGATGACCCTAGGGACGGATTTTTGTGGCGCGCTGGGCAGAAAGTCCAGTAGAGGAAAATCCCTGAATGTGTATATCAGCGTCGAGTCCGCGACGAGCACGTATCTGGCCATTTCTAACACCAAATTTTTCACTGCCTTATAGAAGGAATCAAAGCAAAGAATCTAAGAGAAATATTGTAGAAAAAATATAAAAATCTGCCACATATGCGAGGTGAGTATCGCAAGGGCAAATGTTTGGATGGGCCCGGAGAGATTTGAACTCTCGACCTTCCGATCTTTGAAGGGCAATGCCCTTATCAGTCGGACGCTCCGACCATGCTAAGCTACGAGCCCACATGTTTAAATATGCACGAATTTATTTATATTGCTTATTCTTTTCTTTGGAAATGCTGGCAAAGCGCCTGAAATCTGAGAGCAATTCGTGCTCAAGCCTCTTCAGGCGCAACGCCGCGGCAGGATGGAATGTCAGCATAAACTTTATGCCATCCCTCTCGAATATTTTGCCGTGGTTCTTGTTCACATCCCCGATGCCAAGCAGTGCATTACCCGCGGTGTCGCCAAGAAGCAGCACGTATTTTGGCGCTATAATGGCAATCTGCCTCCTAAGGAAAGGGAGGCATTCGCGTATCTCCCCTTCTGTGGGTTGCCTGTTCTTTGGCGGAAAGAATTGCACCACGCTTGTTATGTATACCTTCTCGCGCCTCATCCCGGCTCTTCTTAGCATGCTTTCGAGGAGCTGGCCGCTTCTGCCAACAAAGGGCCTCTGCTGGGCGTCTTCATTCGCGCCTGGCGCCTGGCCTATAATCATGATCTTTGCATCGAGAGGGCCCTCGCCCTTTACGAACCTTGCGCTCAACCCCCAGCCCCTCTTCTCTGAGAGCCTTGCATACTCCTCGTTAAGGGCGTCCATTGCGTCTATCCTCGAGGCGTATTCGTCGGCAGCCTTTATAAGTTCCTTTGTGTCTTTGTATGAAGCCTTGAGCATTGCATCATTGTAGTCAAGCCAAACATAGCCTGTGTGCTCTTTTGATATTCTGACCTTGTCGTCGCCCTTCCGGACCTCGCCAAGGAAGACTGTAAGAGACTTGAGTACCTTCACTTTGCCCTCGTAGAAGAAGTACTTATAACTCTGCCTGAAGAATGGCTTTACCTCAGGCACCATACCAGTCTCCTCTCTTGTTTCACGTATCGCTGCATCATATGCTTTCTCGCCTTTCTCTATGTGGCCTTTGGGTATGTCAAGCCTGCCATCATCCCTCTTAAGGAAGAGGAAGAGTCTTTTGCCACTCTCTTTTTTGTATATGAAAATGCCAGCTGAGTACTCGAACCTCATGCACCCACCAGCTTGCTTGATGTGCAGTAAGCACTTTCAAGATAATCTGCCTCAGTCCTGTTTGTGTAGAGGGAGATTGGAAAATCCAGCAAGGCGGTGTAAAGCCTGTCATATTTGCAGTGTATGCCTGTAAGGTTCTTGGCTGGCATTACCACAAAGGCATCGGCAAAAACCGCGCTGGCATTTACAACATAGGCGAGCTCTGTGCTGTAGACAAAGAACCTAGTGCCGTTGGATTCTACATCGTATATGCTTGCTGGCACACCATTAACGCCCATTGCGCCCATCCTCCCGAATATTGTGGTGTTTTTAAGCAGGTCGCTAATGATGCTTGGGTTGGGCTTGGTGACGAGCACAACTATGGGGCTCTGGTTTGTAAATGTCTCATTTGAAAGCAATACCAGCGCGGCGTTCTGTGTCACTTCGGAGAAGCTGGAAAAGTTCATGCCGCTGCCTATCTCTGAAAGGTCCGATGCAAGGCTCTTGCTCGCGAGGGGGTTGAACTGGGCATGATTGTATACAAGCATGGGCGATATATTGAGTGCAGTCGAGTAATTGGCTGTAATTGCGAGGTAGGCAAATGAGAGCGCAAGCGCCGCAAAGATGGAAGGGGAAGCTAAGCGCAGCGTCGCAAGGCTGGAAAGAGAGCGCCTTTGCGTCCTCTTTGTGAAGGGCATCCTGAGCCCGAAGAGCGGAGCGGCAACGAGCATCACGATTATATCAGCATAGAAGAGAAGCATGCCCGCAAAGTTGTGAACAAATGATACTGCTGCGTTTGGCCCGCTTGCTATCCACAGATAGCCTATTGCAGACATCCTGGCTATATTGAGGAGAAGGAGGAGGGCAAAGGCAGCCACTATCCAATATACCTTCCTTGAGAGCCTGCCGTTATAGAAATATGCGACCGGTATTAGGAAGAAGACTATGCCTATCAACATGCCTATGCCTGCGCATGTGGTGCCTATGCCTATGAGATAGCCGCCTGCCCTGATTGAAAGGGGCGGCATGTAGGCTGCGCTTGAGTCAAAGGCGTGTATTATTGAGTAGACTACAGCAGTATTCAGCCTTGCAAAACCTTGGTTCACGCCCACAAGAGGCGTAAGGAATATCGGCGATGCAAAGAGTGTATAGATGAGGATGCTCTTGAATGAGCTAAGGTTCTTGAAGCCGAAGAGTATTATGGCTATGGCTGCAAACCCAAGGGGCATTAGGAGCATATCAACCTTGAAGCTCATGTAGAGTATCGAAAATGCAAGCCTCAGGTATATTGCCAAGGCAATGAAAACCGCAAATAAGCATATGCCAAGTATTGTGCTTTTGGCGCTCGGCCTTGGAATCAGCTTGTTTTTTGCGGCAAAGAGCGCAAAGAGGGGCAGCATCAGCATTGGCACTATCACGTATGTTGTCGGATCTGTGTCAAGTATCGAAAATGAGGTTATTGAAAGCGATGTGAGAAGCATCACCACAATGGCTATAGCAAAGACCACAATGCCAATCCCTTTAGTGTAATGCCTCATCCACCGCACCAAAGAATTTTGTCCTCAGCCGATATAGGCCTCATCACATTTCAGCAGTTACTCTTTTCTTCACAGGACGTTATTATTTATGCTTCTTGCTTTATATATCTGCGTTTGAAGCCAGGAGGGGGACTTTCGTATGGGATATGTCGAACCCCCCTCTGCCGCTCTGCAGGCGGCTGCATAGCCGATCTGCCATCCTGGCCTAATAGTATAAATGTGAAAAAGATATAAAGATGCTCTATAACTATTATACATCTGTGGTGTCTCTATGGAAAATGCATTCGAAACCCTTCCAAAAGAATTTGTTTCTGCAGCAAAGTTCTGCGATTACAAGACGCCAGTGATGGAGGCTGTCGATGACATAAAAAGGTTTGGGGCTGTGATAGTCACCAAGCAGGGTCGCTACTTCGGCATAGTCGATACGAGAACCATGGCAAGGGTGCAGCGGTCAAAGCTCACAAAAGGCTTCCCGATAGGCAAGCTTGCGATCAAGGCGCCACTCATAGACGATGGCACCTCTATAGACAACGCAATACTGAATTTCCACAACACCTCCACAAAGGTGCTCCCCTACGCTGAGAAGAACAAGATACGCGGCGTAATAAACAGGGAGAAGATACTGAGTGCAATGCTTTCGCTCCACACCCTCTCGAAATTCAAGGTTGCGGATGGCATGTCTACGCCTGTCATAGGAGTAAGCAAGGATTCAAACCTGGCGCAGGCGATAGCGGCAATGCGGAACAACAACATAAATAGGCTGCTTGTTATTGATAGCGGCAAGGTCTTCGGCATACTGACCTATGCAGACATAATGGGCATACTCTCAAAGCCTTCTGAAAGGATGCCAAAATTCAAGTCGGAAAGTTCCTCGATGAGCAACATAAGTGTTAGCAGCGTCTGCGCAAGGGAGGTATACAGCATAGAGCAGGACAGCAGCATAGAAGACGCAATGAGGGAATTCTTAAGGAGGAATATCTCCTCTCTGCTTGTGACAAGGGGAGGCAGGCCAATAGGTATAATAACAGTGAATGATGTCTTTGGCGTAGCTGTGGCAAATTCCACTGCCGTTGAGAACAAGATAATAATATCTGGGCTTGACGACTACACGAAAGAATATGAAGAGGAGATAACCAACGAGCTGAACAGGGTTGCTGACAAGGTTGGCAGATTCAGCAAGCTGAAGGTTGATTCCATAGCTGTAAACGTGAGGAGGAAGAGGGAAAGGAACTATGAGATGAAAGCCAGGGTGATGCTGAGCAAGAGGGGCAGCATAATCGTTTATTCGAATGGCTACACCATCAGCGAAACCCTAAAAGATTTAGTTAGTAAGATTTATAGGAAGATAAAGACAAGGAAGGAAGAAATTGTAACTTATAAAAAGTCTAAAGTTGGCGCATATGAGGAAGTATAGGCTGCAGTCAAGCTTTGAGCTGCTCATAACGCTCTCTCTTGGACTAGCTATACTACTGCCTATAGTGGTGCTTGCCTTCATGCAGATGGCTAGCGCAACGTCATCGCTTGCTGCCATAGAGTCGCAGCAGGCGGCATCCAAGCTTGCAAGCATTGCCACACTAGTTGGAAGCGAGGGGCCACCTGCTAAGCAGCTTGTTCAAATTGAGGTTCCGCCAGGAGTGCAGTATATCTATGTGGGCACTGCAAATGGTGGCATAGGTCACGCAATAACATTTGTCATAAGGTCGGGCTCAGGGCTCAATTACGTCACTTCTTACACGCCAGTCAACGTGAGTGGCAATCTCGGCGGGATAGTAGCTACCGGCACATACCTTGTGAACGTGAGTGCCACATCGGCATGCCCCTTCCAAGCGCCAGTGCCTTGCGTTTACATATCGCCCTCGTGACAATGTTGATTTGATGCCCAACGGAAAGCCACCGGAAAGCGCAGCACGCTGCGAAATTGCCTCAGGGTGCGGATGCAATGTTTAGAAAAGCGCAGTTTTCTGTAGAGTTCATGATCGTCTTCTCATTCATACTGCTTGTCTTCCTCTTCCTCTTTGCAATGATAACTTCGCAGAGGTCGCTCGGCCTGAGCAACCAGCTCTTCTCGCAGATGCAGCTCATAGCGCAGAGCATCGCATTGCAGATAAACAACGCCATAAGCGCAGGCAGCGGCTATTCAACTTCAATGCACATAGGCACGACGGTAGGGCTTGTGCCATACAACCTTACAATAACAAAGAATGGCATGATAGTAGTGAGCGCATATGTGGGCAAGCAGCTGATGCAGGCAAGGGCATATTCAATGGCAAAGAGCATAGTATCGTCGCCAAGTTTCGTGGCAAGC
>JAVZDR010000025.1:0-7929 GCA_038873795.1 Candidatus Micrarchaeaceae archaeon
TGCAGGGGGAGAGATTTGAACTCTCGAAGGCCTAAGCCACAGGATCTTAAGTCCTGCGCATTTTTCTGTGGCTGAACCAGACCAGACTCTGCCACCCCTGCGCTAAAAGTCAAACATACGCAGATGGCCCTGCCGCATCTATGGCGGTGTTGTAGGTCTCATGCGACTCCTTCGCTCTCTTAAGTATCTCCTTTGTCTTTGCCTGTATCATCTTAGACTCCCTTTCAAGTTCGCTGAGGTCTATCTCTAGCTTTATCAGCTTCTCAAGGTTTGCTATTATCCTTTCAGCATATTTAGGGTCCATGATTGAAGGATTCACTTGCACGAGTATGTCTATTATAGGTATGTTGTACTGCGGCGCATTTGAGAGCAGTATTGCGCTAACGCCAGCTATCACACCTTCGTCTATTGGGTTGATTCCCACTGATACAGCCTTCTCAAGAAGCTCACGCGATGATGCTATGGCATAGACCTTATCGTTGGGCTTATCGGCCACAATGCCCCCGACAGATATAACCTGCGATATGCCATACTTTCTCACAAAATTCAGAAGTTCATAGCTGAGCTGGTATATTATGTTTGGCGGTATTGTGAATTCAGCAACTATTGCTATTATTTTGAACTTGTCATCCTTGTAGAGCCTTACAGGGAAGAGAGGTGCTGAACCATGTATGGTGGCTATCGGCGGAAATAAGTCGCTCTCTATATGCCCTATATACTTCATTTTCAGCTTTTCGACTATGTAGCTGTTCACCATAGGCCCGACAAGGCCCGCACTTGGAAAGCCCTCAAGCAGAATGTAACCATCGAGCTTGTATTCGTCTTCAAGTTTTATCTCGATCATTGAATCAATAAAGATTATACTACAAAATTTATAAATATGTGGCAAATATGTAGGCCTCTTCGCAAACACCAAAGAGTGAGTTTTTGTCTTTTATTTTACTGACGATTTCTCGACGATAGATATATAAACTTATCATGGACAGATACTATCGGTGAATAAATGGCCGAAAGAATAGGAAAGGAAAGAATAGATAGAGAAGATGGTTATCTATATTTCCTAGGCAAGGACGGCTACGTATGGCGCACACCAATGAAGGCAAACACCCGCGGAAAGAAAGCGCGAGTAGGAAACGAGAAGATATCCAGGGAAGAAGGATACCTCTACTTCATAGACAAGAACGGATACGTAGCAAGATCTAAGATGAACAGAAGGGGAAGATTGGCAAGGCGAAGGAGATAGCCAATTAGTTTTATTTTATTTTATTTTCGCTTTATTCTTCAGTAGAGTTTCTGTTGCCTGCGATGCGTGGAAGCAGGCAAAAAGTCTATGTCAATTCGGGCACCAAGAAATGATTTTGAGCTCAGCACGCATCTTCTCGATTTTCCGTAAAGATAATCAAGTGAATCGGGCATGGCGGGATTTGAACCCGCAACCAACAGCTCCGCAAGCTGCCGTGCTATCCAAGTTACACCACATGCCCACGCATATCTTTATATATTTTGACAAATAAACTTATATCTTCGCTATTAGGGTGATTATATAGCATCACTTCCGGGTAAGGTATGCAGCTCATGTGGCAAGCTTACAGACGAATATGTTGAATTCTTGTGCCCAAAGTGCGGCAAGGCAAAGATCGTGCGGTGCAACCACTGCAGGGAAACATACGCGATATATAGATGCCCCGAATGCGGATTTGAGGGACCCTGATGGCCAAAGTGGGCATTATATTCAAGGTTTACCCAGAAGCTGGAAAAGAGGAGGAGCTTAGCAAGCTCATCTCTGAGAGGATGAAGCCGCAGGGCATACAGATAAGTGACGTCGCATTTGGAATAAAGATAATAAAGGTGCTCTTTGTAAGGGAGGACGAAGAAGGCAGCAGCAAGCTTGAGGAGGAGCTCAAGAAACTGCCTAACGTAAGCGAGGTAGAGGTTGAGGAGGAGAGCCTTCTATAGCGCGCATTATCCTTCTAACGCGCCTGAACCTTCTTTCTATAGCATCCCAGTGCGTGCCATGCCAGTATATCCTGCCGCATTTTGTGCATGTATAGAATTTTCTATGCATCTTGTACGCTCTTTCAGGTACCTTTGAACGCACATATCCTTTGCTTACACTACGCAGCTTTATATTGCATACTGGGCAGATCATCGATGGTATTGTAGATATCTTCAGGCCAAGGCTCTTCATTACAAATGCAATCTGGCTGTCTAAGTCTTTTTGGCTTACCAGAAGCACCCTGAAGCGCCGCCTGCCAGCACGCTCAGCCAGTCTCCTGTCTGCGGTTATAAGCAGCGCATGCCTGTGCTTCACAAAGCGTATCACTGCACTGTCGTCAGAGCCCTGCGCATCTTGGATTGGAATGCCAGCTAGCCTGAGCCACCTTGCAAGCTTAGCCATCATTACGTCAGCAACAAGCCTCATGATAACCTTACAGCAATAAGCTATAAAAACATAAGAAGGCATATTCTAATGCTAATTGTGAGCGGATGATAAGAAGCATACACCTCTCAAACTGGAAGACGCACAGCGATACAACCCTTCATTTCACCAGGGGCACAAACATACTCATAGGCATGATGGGCGCTGGAAAGAGCTCTGTGCTTGATGCGATATCATTTGCGCTCTTTGGCACATATCCGGCCCTGCAGCACAAACGCACAAGTATTGAAAACATAATAACAAACAGGCCCGCTCAGAAGGAAAGCGCAAGCGTGAGGCTTGAATTCACAATTGATGGCAAAGAGTATGCGGTGGAAAGGACCATATCAAGGAATGGTATGACGCAGGCAACCCTCACCAGAGATGGAGCATACCTTCAGTCACAGCCAAAGCGCGTAACAGAGGAAATAAGCAAAATACTACATGTAGACTATGACCTCTTCTCAAGGGTTGTCTACTCCGAGCAGAACAGGCTCGATTACTTTCTTGAACTTTCAGCTTCACAAAGGAAGGAGCAGATAGACGAGCTTCTGGGCATCGACAGATTCAGCATAGCTTCAGAGAACATAACAACTCTGATAAACAGGATAAAGGATATGATTTCTGATCAGGAAAAGGTTCTTGCAAATCTAGACATAGGCAAGGTCGAGGCTCAGCTCAAGGCGCTTGAAGACGAAAAATCCAAACTTCTTAATGAGCAACGCAGGATAGAGGCAGCACTGGAAAGTGCAAGCGCAAAGGCGGCAGCTGCAGAGAAGATGCTCAGCGAAGGAATGGCCTCATACAGGGCCAAGCAGGCTATTGAGAGCGAGATAGCAGCAATAAATAGCAGGCTCGAATTCGCCAAAAAGGAGATAGAGAAAATAGATGCAAAGAAGCTTGGGAGCAAGGAAGAACTTGAGAAGCAGCTCAGTATAATTGAGCGGAGCGTCGATGCTCTCAAAAAGAGCGAAAGAGACCTAGCCGAGGCAGAGCGCACAAGCCAGGGAAAGCTTTCACGGCTCGAAGCGAGTATAGATGAGCTAAAGAAAAAAGCGTCAGAAAGGAATAAGCTACTCGAAGAAATGCGTGGCAAAAGCCTTGAGCAGCTGCAGGCTGAAGCCGAGGCTGCGCTCAAGTCACAGCAGGATCTTGAGGAGAAAATTGCATACCACAAAATGCAGAAGAGTGATGCTGAGAAGTGGGCATCAGAGCTTGAGAAGCATATAAGCAAATGCCCTCTCTGCGAGCGGGACCTGACAGATGATGCAAGGATAAGACTGCTCAGGGGCAAGGAGCAGCTCATCAAGCTCTCAAACGAGATGCTTGCAAAGCTCTCATCAGATCTAAAAACTGCTAAGGAGAAAGTTGCGGCGCTCAACGAGGAAATGGGAAGGCTGAAACTCAGCGCGCTCAGGCTCAACGACTACAAGGGCATTGACGAAGAGCTCTCAAGCATGGAAGAATCGCTTAAGCTGCTCTCAAAGGAGCATGAGGCAATTAAAAAAGAGCACGACGAAAAAAGTGCAGAGCTGAACGAGATAAATGGAAAGATGCTCAGCTTGAAGAATTCAATAGATACGCTTTCCAGGAAAAGCTCCTATGAGAGGGAAATTTCTGAGGGCCAGAAGAGGCTAAAAGAGAGAATTGAGGAAAGGGAGATGATAAAGGTGGATGCGGCGGCAATCGATGCTCTGCAGAAAGCATTTGCATCAGAAAAGTCCGCCTATGAGAAGGCAAAATCAGAGAAAGAATCCTATGAAAAGCTGCTCAAGGAAAAGGAGGCTCAGATAGAGGATAGAAAAGGGCAGATAAATACGATAAACAAGATAAATGCAGAGGTAGCCAGCAAGAAGAAGGCTCTTGAAAACCTTATAAAATTCAAGAATTCGCTCGGTGAGGCGCAGGTATCGCTCAGGACTAAGCTAATAGACGCGATAAATGGCGTAATGGCTGAAGTATGGCCCGAAATATACCCTTATGGCGACTACAGCAGCCTTGCGCTTGATGCTACTGGTAACGACTACGAGCTTAAGTTGAAGTTCAAGACCGAGAGTGGTGAACGCTGGGAAAGTGTCGAGACCGTAGCAAGTGGCGGGGAGCGCAGCATTGCATGCCTTGCGATGCGTGTAGCATTTGCGCTTGTGCTTGTGCCCAACCTGAGGTGGATCATACTAGATGAGCCTACTCACAATATCGACCAGAAAGGCCTCAGCAGGTTCATTCACATCTTCAACGAAACCCTACCTAAGATAGTCGACCAAATCTTCATAATAACCCACGACGAAATACTCAAGCAGGTGAGCAATGCAAATATATACCTGCTGGAAAGGAACAAGGAAGAGAACGAGCCCACATCTGTAGAGCAGCTTTAAGCCTTCTTTGCGGCTTCAAGCACATACTCGAGAAACTGGGGCTCTGGTAGCGCGCCCTCAAATGAAACATCATCGTTTATGACAACCTTTGGCACAGCCATTACTGCATACTTTTCGGCATATTCAGGGAATTCCATAGATTCTATCATACTGCTCCTTATGTTGCTGTTCTCCATCGCGAATTGGTGCGCAGTCCTGACAGCCCTTGGGCACCATGGGCACGTGGGCGTGACAAAGACCTTTATGTCAAGCTTGCCTTTTATCCCCTTTAGCGCGCTTTTAGTGCTCTCAGCAAGTCTTGTCCTGTTGTTAGACGCATCCATTATATCTTCGAGCAGTGCACTGAATTCATGGCCTGCTGGTATGCCAAAATAAAATACGTTGTATATTTTGGCGCCGCCTATTACTATTGCTGGGGTCCTCTCAATGCCAAGGAATGCAGCCTCCCTCTTGTTGATATTAACATCATATACGGTCAGCTTTATCTTATCGCTGAGCTTTGAGACTTCTGTAAGTAATTCGAGAGTTTCTTTGCAGTACTGGCACTTGTCTTGGGTATCGGTGAAGAGCATTATATTAACATTGCCCGTCAGATTCTTGTCAAATATCTCCTTTATTTCTTTTCTATCCTTGTCTTTTAGAAACTCTATGTTCTCACCCTAAAATATAACAACATTTGGGCAACTTTGCTGCAAAAATATGCCAATGACACATACAGCACTGCCCGTAAGGATATAATTACTTGGTTTAGCTATATAAAGCTTGCGCAGAAGTCTGACCACATAACTACATTTTCTGCACAAGCTTGGAAATGCATTATATATAGTCTATCTTAGCCGCGCCGCCTTCCTCCCTTTCCTCACCAGCAGGCTTGCCAAAAAGTGATGATCCAGAAACCCCCGCAAATATTGCCATCACTTCTATCTTCGATTCATACGTGCTGTCTATCCTTGCACCCCAAGTCACATATGCATCTGGCGATACATGTTCTGTGAGCTTTGAGCCAATTTCATTTGCCTCACCAAGAGTCATGTCAGGCCCGCCCAGTATGAATATAAGTACGCCCTTTGCGTTTGTATAGTCCACATCAAGCAGCTTGTTCTTCAGAGTCGATTCTACAACAGCATCGACCCTGTCGTGTCCAGATGCAGAGCCTACGCTTATCATGGCGAGGCCTCCTGCTGCCATAACAGTCCTTACATCAGCAAAATCGAGGTTGATAAGGCTCGGTTGCGTTATTGCTTCTGTTATGCCCTTCACAGCCTTGGCTGTTATCTCATCTGCAAGCATGAACGCCTTTTCTATCTGCATGTTCGGATACAGCGTGAAGAGCCTCTGGTTGTCTATGACTATAAGAGTATCAACATTCCTTTTCAGCTTCTCTATGCCGCTTTTTGCCACATTCAGCCTTACTCTCTCCAAGGCGAATGGCATCGTGACTATGCCTATGACTATTGCACCGTTTCTCTTCGCTATATCTGCTATTACAGGCGAAGCGCCAGTTCCAGTGCCCCCACCCATGCCAGCGGTGAGGAAAGCGAGGTTTATGTCCTTAAGCATTATTTCTATCTCATTCCTTGAAAGCTCTCCCGCCTTCTCGCCTATCTCAGGGAATCCACCAGCGCCGAGGCCCCTTGTTATGCTCTCGCCAAGCACAAGCTTTTTTATAGATGGATTTACCATGCTTAGGTGTTTTGCATCGGTATTGAATGCAAAGAGTTCTGCCCCATGTATGTCGAGCTTGCTTATCCTATGCACAGTATTTGTTCCGGCCCCGCCAACGCCTATAACTGCTATTCTTGGGGTAAACAGCTCGCTGTGTGAAACAGCTTCTGAAGATTCAGCAAAAGTTTCCATATTACCACGATTAACTATACTATAAATAGAATGAAATATTTTTCTGTTTTTCAATATAAGGTCGTGGGTCAATGATTTATAAGGAGCTTGGCAGGACGGGCGAGAAAATATCGGCATTGGGCATGGGTACCTGGAAGATACCGAATGACTCACAAGGCGGCATAGACGCAATAAGATATGGCATAGAAAACGGCATTAACTTCATAGACACGGCAGAAATGTACGGCAACGAGGAGCTTGTGGGCAAGGCAATAAAAGGAATAGACAGCGCCTTCATCGCGACTAAGGTGTCGCCGTCACACTTCAGCTATGACGATGTAATACGCGCATGTGAAAACAGCCTCCACAGACTCGGCAGAAAGAGTATAGACCTCTACCAGCTGCATTGGCCAAATAGTAGAATACCTATATCGGAAACAATGCGCGCCATGGAAAAGCTGCATGATGAAGGCAAAATAAGGCATATCGGTGTGAGCAATTTTTCAATAAACGAGATGATAGAAGCCCAGGAAGCACTCAGCCATACAGAAATAGTCTCAAATCAGGTCGAATACAGTATAGTGATGAGAGAGCCGGAGGAAGGCTTGCTGCAATTCTGCAACAGAGAATCAGTAACGCTTATCGCATACAGCCCACTTGCCAGGGGCGCAATCACAAGAAATCAGCAACTAATGAAAGTTCTCAAAGAAATTGGTGACAAATACAAGAAGACGCCAGTGCAAGTCGCATTAAACTACCTTATCAGCAGTGGCAATGTCATCCCAATACCAAAGGCATCAACAAAGGAGCATATAGAAGAAAACATAGGCGCTGTGCCTTGGAGGCTCTCGGAAGACGATCTGAGCAGACTCAAGAGCATGGATAACTTCAAGCGGCCGCCGCTCGCCGGCAAGATGCTCAAAGCATTCCTAAAGAATACTACTATATGGTCTAGGGTGATGGAGCGCATCGAAAAAATGCGTTCGGGCAGAAAAGGAAAAAACAGCACTGCAGAGCAGCAAGAGAATTCTTGAATATGTATACGAATGCACTTGGTCCCTCTCAGCCCTTCGCTTTTATTATGGTGCTAACGACAGGCTTGCCCATCAGCGCGTCCCTCAACCTTCCAGGAACAGTCGCATTTACTATCTGGCATGTTGATCCATACTTTCTTGAAATATTGTAAAGAAACTGGAGCTTGCTGTGCATACCGCCCGTAACATCAATCTTGAGGGATGCCCCCGCGCCATTCAATGCTTCTCTTATGTTCTTTTTGTTGATTTTCCTTATGAGTTTTGC
>JAVZDR010000026.1:0-6514 GCA_038873795.1 Candidatus Micrarchaeaceae archaeon
GTTAAGCTCTGCGAATACACATCGAGGAGCATGGAAAAGGATGGGGTGAAGTGCTACAAAAATAAGTTTTATGGCATCAGCAGCTGGAGATGCCTGCAGGCTACCCCTGCGCTTGGCTGCGACCTTGCTTGCAGGTTCTGCTGGCGCATAATACCCGAAGAGGTGGGCGTGCAATGGAACGAGCTCAATGCTGTTGGGTGGGAAGACCCTAAAGAGATAGTAGAGATGATGGTAGAGGAGCAGAAAAGGCTTGTGAGCGGGTATAAAGGCAAGAAAAATATAGAGATGGAAAAGTGGAAGGAGGCGAGGGAGCCTATACACGCGACGCTTAGCCTTACCGGCGAGCCGATGTTTTACCCAAGGATGGATGAGCTGCTTGCCGAATTTCATAGAAGGGGAATGAGCACATTTCTTGTAACAAATGGCACAATGGTCGAAGCCCTGAAAAGGCTTAAAGTGATGCCAACCCAGCTATATGTATCTATCCAGGCGCCGAACAAGGATGTCTACAACAATGTGACGAGGCCAAAGATAGCAAATGCGTGGGAGCGCTTCTTGGAATTCTTGGAAGTCTTTTCCAGCCTGAAGACAAGGCGTGTCTTCAGGATGACCCTTGTAAAGGGGCTGAATATGCTTGACCCTGATGGCTATGCAGAACTTATAAAAAGGGGCAATCCAGACTATGTAGAAGTAAAGGGCTTCTCATATGTTGGTGGAGCGCGCAACGAGGCGAGAAATCTGAAGTATGCGGATATGCCCACAGGAAAGGAGGTGCAGGAGTTCGCTGCTGAGATAGCCGCAAGGTCTGGGTATACAATAACGGATTACCATGAGCAGAGCAGGGTTGTGCTGCTCTGCAGGGACAAGGATGCTGCCGCAATGCGGATCATAGATTTCGGTGCAATAAATGAAAAGAAAAAATAACCTCTTCCTGGAGAACCTGGACAATGTGAAGAGGATAGACTACAAGAAGAAGATGAAAAGGATAGAGAGAATAATCATCGGCATAATAGCTATAACAGCTCTTGTATTCCTTGTAATCGCAGGGCTTGCCATAATTAACGAGGGCCTCTCCAGATTCATTATGACCATAAGCTCGATAAACCTTTACTACTATGCGCTTGCGCTTATTGTCGTTTTTTGCGGCTACGCACTTAGATACCCAAAGTGGAGCATGTATATCAAGATGCTTGGCATAAAACTCAGGGCCACAACCAATTTTCTCATATACTTATCCATGTATTCCATGGAAATAACCCCTGGTAGGTGGGGGCGCGCTGTTGTATCATATTCCATAAACAGGCTCACAGGAGCCAAATTTGGCAGGACATTTCCAGCTGTTGTCGCTGACATCTTCACAGACTTCCTTGGCTTCATAATACTTGCAATATTCTTTGCTTTTTTCCTCCACAAGTACATGATTATTTCGCTTGTGATAAGCGCAATCCTGCTCCTGCCATTTGTCTTCCTCTACCATAGAAAGCCATTCATGATGCTGAAGGCGAAGCTGAGCAGATTCAGCAGCCTGAAAAGCTTTTTCGCTGTTGGCGACCTGTACTTCAAGAGCAATAACATGCTTGAGAAGAAGGCTTATGGGTATTCGCTGCTTTTCACCGTTCCGGCAATGTTTCTGAATGGCCTGGCACTCTACATAGTCATATTGGCATTTGGTGTGCATCTCGGGCTTGGGGCGCTGCCTGCCGTGATCTTCATATTCTCGACATCGCTCCTTTTTGGCATGATAACTGGCCTGCCCGGCAATGTTGGCGTAACTGATGCAGCGATGCTCGGCGGCCTTGTTCTGTTTTTCGGCAGTGCCGGGATAAGTTTTGGGATAGCTTCAGCCATAACAATATTCTATAGGATTGCGACTGTCTGGTTTGTCGAGGGATTTGGATTTGTGGCACTTGCCAAGACATTCAGCTACTGGAGATAGGCCATTGGTATTTCGCCAGCGCTTCCTCTTCTGCAAAATTGGTCTTCGCTGGTATTATTATTGAGATGGTCTTGCCCTTCAAGCTTTTTGAAAGATTGCCATCTACTGCGCCAGCTTCCACATATGCGATCCTTTGGTCAGGTCTGCCAAGATTAGCAAGTATAAGCAGCTTTCTCTCTTTTGTCATTATATTGTAGCCCCTTTCTGAGTCGGCTTCTGCCAGAAGGCGCATTGCAGTTTCTATCTCCATCGGCTCGCCGGTCGCGGCATTTATATCAAGAAGCAGCAGGGTATGCTCGCCATTTTCAATGTTCTTCTTCACAGTGTCGATAAATGAGACTGGCTTGTACTTCTCGCTCCAGAATGGTATTGTTGCTGTTGGGCCGAACTTGTATATGTCGAGCCCGCTTTCGCCTATTGCCACTGAAAAGGCCGATGGCGCGTGTATAACCTCGTAGTCTATGCCCATCTTCCTTGCCTCGTCCAGGATGGTGTGGTGGGTAGTTGCAACAAGCGGATCCCCAGGCACAATTATGGCAATGTTTTTTGACTTTGCTGGCGCTATTGTGGCCCTTATGCCTTCCTCAAGGGCGGCGCGGCCAACATTCCTGACTTTCCCAGACGTTTCCTTTTCCAGGAATTCTATGTAGCCGCTGCTTACAGTGCTGGTATATGAATCGAGCAGTATCTCGTCTGCATCCCTGAGCCTTTCCAGGGCTTTTACAGAAAGGTCCTTTATGTCCAAGCCCAAGCCTATAAGAAGCAACATGCAAGCACTAATCCCTTATGCCATCTGCGGTAAGCTTTATCACGCATTCGCCCTCTGGCAGGTTTGGCGAGTCAACAAGCCTGACAATCCTCTTGTCCTCTTTGCCCTTCCTTATGTAGAGCCTTGTCGTAGCTGCGTGCGCCACTATGTTGCCACCGACAGGCGTTGTGGGATCTCCAAACAGGATTGCTGGGTTGTCCATAACCTGGTTTGTGACATATGCGGCTAGGTTGTATTTCTCAGCTAAGTTAAGCAGCTTGTGTATGTGCATATTGAGCTTCTGCTGGCGCTCGCCTAGCGCTCCCCTCCCTATAAACTCGGCCCTAAAAAGCGCTATAAGGGAATCTATCACTATGAGCTTGATGTTCTTCTCAACTATCATCTTGTCGGCGCGTTCTATGGCAAGGATCTGCTCGTCAACATTGTGCACGCTCACAACAAATATGTTATTGAGGGTCTGCTTTACATCAAGCTTCTGGGCAGCGGCCATCTGCTCTATCCTTTCAGGCCTGAATGTATTTTCAGTATCTATGAACATAGCAGTGCCGTTGAGGCCGCCTTTTTCAAATGGCAGCTGTACATTCACAGAGATTTGAAAACCAAGCTGCGTCTTGCCTGCAGCGAATCGCCCATAAACCTCTGTTATGCCATTTGATTCTATGCCACCACCCAAAAGCGCATCGAGCGCCTTCGAGCCTGTGGTTATTTTGCCAAGGGCCTTCCTCTCCTCAAAGACGCCTTCGGCTGTTTTGTAAGGCACTGTTGTGGACTCTCTTGCGGCTGTGACCGCCTTCTTAGCGGCTTCTACGCTCATCTCAGCAACATCAGCAAGCTCATGCGGCGTAGCCGCGGCTATCTTTTCGATAGAATCGTAGCCTGCTGCCCTGAGTTTCTCGGCGGTACTTGGGCCTATCCCAGGCAGGTCTTCTAACTCCTTAGCAGTCTTCTCTTTTGGCATGTCCCCCAACTAAATAACATAGGAATGAAAAGATAATAAAGCTTCTCTCTGCCTACGATTTTAGGGAGATATAGCGCCAGCAAAATCCCAAAAGCAAAAGCATAAAAACAGAAATAAACAATTTACAATCGTGCGTTGATGGGCGATTCATTAAATGCAACAGTAGAGGTTAGCCCGAAAAGCCTGAGGGCATTTGCGCAGAGCGAGGCGCAGCTTACCATAAGACTTGAAGCGCCTGCAGGCTCATTGTACTGGGCTGAGGCTCTGGTTGAAGTGCCACACCTGATCTCGCTGCGCCCCGATTCAGTCGTAGAAAGGGGGAGGACCCTTCTCGGGATAATAGGTGGCGGCAACACTAGCAGGGAAAAGAAGATAAAGATATTCACGCTCAATTCTATATATCCTGAAACGTACAGAATCAAGGTGACCTTTCTCGTTTATGGAGGGGATGGTGTGATTGCAGAGCGCAAAGAGGCATTTGCAGAGATAGAGTGCGGTGACCAGAATGCCAAAATACTATAAGGCCTACAGCGCGAGCCATGATGAAACGCTTTATCTTACCGTTGATGACAGCGGCGCTGTGATAATAAGGGATGAAGCTGGCCACAAGGTCTTCCTTTCGAGGTATCAGGCTAAGCTCATGAAATTCGGCATAAAGGGCCTACTCAAAGATCTTTTTGGAAGCGATGATTCATCTGACGTGAAGATAGAGGAGCTTAAGGAACCTGCATTCAAGTAAGTATATGGAAAACAAAAACCCAAATGAAGAAATAGAAAAACTTGCAAGGGACTACCAGATCATACAGGAGCAGCTGCGCAATACAAAGCTGCAGATAGAGCAGCTGCAGATACAGCAGACTGAGCTCGGCATTGCCGAAAATGAGGTCAAAAATGCTACTGGCAAAATCTACAGGACTGTTGGTGGCGTGATAGTCGAGTCTGACAAGGATTCTTCGCTCAAGGATATAGCTGAGAAGAAAGAAACAACAGGACTGCGTATACAGAGGCTCAACAAGCAGCTCGAAGAACTAAACAAGAGAGAGGCTGAGCTGAGGAACAAGATACTTCAGCTACAGAAGGGGGGCAGCGTTTGATGGCTTTGGTGGGATTTGACCAGATACTCAAGCTCCTTGAAGAAAATAAGGAGAAGATCTTTCTGATAACCTTCCACTCTATAGGTGACAGGGATGGTGTAGGTTCAGCAATAGCCCTCTCCACCTACCTTAAAAATTCAATGATAGTCACACCAGATTTCATAACCAACAATGCAAAGCATATGCTCGAAGCTGTTGGCTATACCAAAAAGATTGAGAACGTATTTCCTGCAAAGTTCGACTATGCGCTGGTCCTTGATACAAACAACTTCGAGTCGATGGGTGATTTTGAAGAGAAACTGAGGCATGCTAACAATGTTATCTTCATAGACCACCACCTGCCAAAACCTGGAGTAAGCGAGAACGCCATAGTTTATTCTGATGAAAGCTACAATTCCACTTCTAGCATCGTCTATGACCTCCTCAAAAAGCTCGGCTGCAGTGTAGATTCCCAAACATCAATCCTCCTGCTAAATGGTATAATATCTGATTCTGCGGATTTCCAGAATGCAACGGCTGAAACATTCACACAGATAGGGGAGTTGTTGAAGATAGCGAAGATAACTTACAGCGACATACTTGAGTATTTCCACATGCGCATACCGCTAAACAACAGGTATGCACTGATAAACGATATATTCGCAGCAAACGCCGAGATTGTAGGAAGATATATCTTGGTTTATGGCCTTTCTTCTGTGCATGCCAATGTAGCTGCGGACATGGCCATAAAGATAGGCGCAGATGCAGCGCTCTTCTGGAGTATAACAGACAAGGAGGTTGCCCTCTCTGCCAGGCTGAGGCCATCGCTTGATTCAAAGCTGGCCCTGCATCTCGGCGCGATAATGCAGCAGGTAGGAGCTATCATAGGTGGCAACGGCGGCGGCCATCCATGCGCGGCAGGCGCCTATGGGCCAAATAAGAATGCGCTGCCAGATGCAATAGGCAGGGTCCTTGGCGAGATAAAGTCCAAATTTGCAAATGGCAATAGGTCAGACCCGCCAAGATTTTAGAGTTTATGGTGTGGTTTGCAAGCTTAGGCCCATTCCTTCGCTGGATTAGGCGAGGATTGCTATGGCGAATCCTGCTATGGCCCCGGCAGATCCGCAGGCAAAATTGGATGTATACTTGTTCCCTATGCCTTTCTCTTCGAAGTAGCCGAAGAAAGAATCTACAACATTGCCTATGAATCCGGCAACTACAACCAAAACGACAACCGCAAAGTTTGGGCTCACAAACAAGTAGGTAATCCCAACAAGAAAGGAGCCGAGGAGGCCTGCAAGTATGCCCAATGAGGTTATGCCTCCTGATGTGCCCTTCGGCAGGCGTGCGAATGTGACTATTGACCTTGGGAAGCCGTTGAGCACGCCTATCTCGCTTGCAAACTTGTCAGCTGTTATGGCGCTTATGCTTGAGAAGAACGCAATTATGAGTATGGCGGGGTTTGCAAACTGATGGAAGCTGTTTGCGAAGTAGAGCGCGGCTATGATCAGCGGCGCCATACCATTGGCTAGCACATTCTTGTAACCCCTGGCTTTCTCGTTGAGGCCAAGCTTCGTCTTCTTCCTTATGCCGAGGTTGGTCACTATTGCAGAAAGCACAAGAAACCAGATAAGTTCAAGGAGCATTATTATGCCATAGCCCCTACCAAAGAGAAGAAGCAAGAGGGCCATCACTATGCCTGCAGCTGTGCCTTTTACGTCCAGAGTAAGGAATTCCATGGTATGCCCTTTTTCATAGTCTTGGAAAATTCCACTAAA
>JAVZDR010000027.1:0-6404 GCA_038873795.1 Candidatus Micrarchaeaceae archaeon
TTTGAATGCTATTTTAAGGCAATGCGAGCGACGTGCATTTGGCATTCAGCACAGCCAAGCATCAAGTTTTACAGCCACCTTTGATTTCAGGTGCCCTTTTGCCTCTGCCCTAGACCACAATCCACATCTCTGCAACACATGCATATTTGCTATACTAATATGTGCAGGACATATCTTGCATAGAAGCCAAGGGTTATGGTCACTGCCGCTGCACCAAAGGAGATGAGCAGCGATTCAGCAACGCGCCTTGATATGCTCTCATTGCTCAGTATTGCTATGAGCGTTGATGTAAACAGAAGCACAATTGCGGTAAGCACCATTGCAAGGGCTATACCACTTATGCCACCTATGCCAAACGCGAAAGGCAATATAGGGAATATTGCACCGAAGATGTAGAACATACCTGTGTAGAGCGCTGAGCGCGCAGGCAGCTTGCCTTGCGACTTTGCGGTGCTTATCACTTTCTCATATTTGGTAGAAAGGTAGGCGCCTCCAGCCATCGAGAGCGCGCCAGAGACTGCGACAAGCAAGCCTGCTATGAGCACGAGCAGTGGTTCCTGCAATGCAGCGCTGAAGCCGACAGTGGCTGCAAGTACCTCCACAAGGCCGTCGTTCATGCCGAAAACTACGTCCCTTATGTTCCTAAGCACAGAATTGAGCGGCAAGAGGAGGTTGTTCAGCATCTCCTCTACCTTCTCGCCCTTTTCGAGCCTGCTGAGCATCAACCTTTCCCTGGCATCGAACTTGAATGACCTTAGCGCGTCGCGGAAACGCTTGTTTATCAGAAGCTTGTTGTACTCCATAAGCTTTATGGCAAAAGTGAAGCCCAGGAATTTCCTGGCCGCAGAGATGGCAAACAGCGAGATGCTACTTATTCTGCCCCGCTTCTCATAGCCATTCATAGCCAGTATCCTTTGAAGGAGCACTGCATGGTCTTTCTCAATCCTGTAGAGCTTTTCGAGCACCGCCTTTGACTTTGCATTGCGGTCAGATGCGGCTAGCCTTCTGTAAACTTCGGCATGCAGAGCCTCGTCTGCCTGCAGGCGTTGGAGGTATTTTTCCTTAGAGATCATGCTTTGCTATTGCAAAAAAACTATTTAAGGATAGAGCTAAGCCTTGCTATGACCCTCTCGAGCCTCGACCTTGCTGCTTTGTCAGAGCCTAGCTCGGCAACGCTGTCTTCAAGGTAGTCAACATACGACTCAATTCCGTCCAATGCTTCGTCAATGCCTTCGAGAGCGCTCCTTGAGGGCTTTTCAAAACGCATGCCCATTGGACCCATGGGCCAGGTGAACGTTGCCAGAAGGTTCTTGCCGCTCTCAGTTATAGAGTAGAACTTCTTGTTGTCTTCCTCGCGCACCTTGATGTAGCCATCGTCCTCGAGATCCTTGAGCGCAGGGTAGACATGACCTGGCGACGGACGCCAGTTGCCCATTGATAGCTCTTCCAATGCATCCATTATCTGTGCGCCAGTCATCTCATTCTTGGATATGAAATTCAGTATCCAGTACTTCAGGCCCACGAAGCCCCTGCGCGCAAGACCGAATCCGCCGTGCATGCCATGGGGGCCGTAGCCCATCGAATCGCCACGCCCATGGCCCATCCTATGCATTCCATAGTTTCCTCTCATTTTCTCACCAATCATCTAATATCTCATATTAGATATCTGCTTATAGATATCTACAAATAGATATATAAAGCTTTATGTTGGGAATGGGATGCGGTTGTTGCGGTCTGTATTAAGCTTATTTTATTGCCGGTCTGAAAAATAAGATGAGGCGGCTTTCGCCGCCCCGTTTCTGGGTGAGCCATGTTTCCATGGCAGTATTATTGCTGCATTAAAGTTTATAAATCTTTACCTAATTACATGCATGTGTAGTAAGATATATAAAGATTATCTGCGTAAATGAATCAAGTAAAGCGTTGGGTCTACGCTATATAAAAGGACCAAGGCAAATGCCTTGCGGCGGCTGCCCTGTTTCTGCGGTGATAGAATGGACGAAAGTAAAAATGAGGGGCAGAATGACACGCAAGAAAGCTGCGATCTCGATGCGGCCATGCGGAGCTTCTTCAGGCAGCGATGTGGAGAAGAACTTGACTCGATTGCAGGCGATGCAACAAGCCTCATATGGTGGCTTGCAGAGATGGTGGGGATATCGCGGCAGTATGAAAGGAACAAGCTGAAGAAAAAAAGCTATGCAATGCAGGTAGTGATTACTGCAGATGGCATACACATCGAAGGGCTCAGAGATCTGCAGGTTGTGTGATGGATGGCTGGAAGCAGCCATCCCTGCTCCCCATACTTTCGTCCGAAAGAAAAATAAGCCTTTAATGCCAAATCCATCCATGCTCAGGATAGGCTACCATGTCTCGATTGCAGGCAGCATCAGCATGGCTTTTGGGAGGGCACATTCTATAGGCTGCACAACAATGCAGATTTTTGTGGGGAATCCGCGCAGCTGGAACTTTGATAGGATAGCCGCAGGCGAGGCAAAGCAATTCATAGCAGAGTCAAAAAAATTTGAGATAAGACCGGTATTTGCCCACATGCCCTACCTGCCTAACCTTGCCTCCCCAAATGATGCCGTTTACAGTAAATCTATCAGAGCCCTTGAATCCGCGATTGAAAACTGCAGGATCCTTGGCATAAAGTACATTGTCATGCACTTGGGCAGCCATCTCGGCAAAGGCAGGGATTTCGGGCTTCGGCATATAGAAGATGCAATAAATGGCGTCGATACCAAGGGAGTCACGCTGCTGCTGGAAAACGAGGCTGGGCAGAGGAATGCTATGGGCTCAAGCCTAGACGAGCTTGCCGAAGTCTATGATTCAATAGATGCAAAGGAAAAGGGCTTCTGCGTAGACACATGCCACGCCTTCGCCGCTGGCTATGATATAAGGAATCCAGAGGTTCTTGACAAAATATCAGATTCCCTTGGCATTGGCAATATAAAGCTTGTGCACCTCAATGACGCAAAGTTCGGACTTGGCTCGCATCTCGATAGGCATGAAGATATAGGCCATGGGCATATAGGTACTGCAGGAATCAGAAACGTGCTGCATGCTTTTGCAGGCAGGCCCTTCATAATGGAAACACCATGGAAGAGTGAGATTGAGAGCAAGGCGGAGCTTAGGCTTGTCGCGAGCCTTGCACAATAGCATTGCTATCTTTGCTTTGCTAAGGTAGGTGCACCTTATCCTATCATTTTATCGCATGGCTTCTTAGCCATGCCTTTTGGTGAAATTATGTTTTTTAGAAAAAATAATATTGGAAATGTTGTAAAGGTGCTTAAGCTTTCAAGGAAGCACGGCTATGTCAAGTGGCACTGGCACAGGGTCTTCTTCAAGCGCATTGATCTTGGCATAGGCAAATCCATAAACCCGCACATAGCAATTGTTGGGGAAAGTGGCAGCGGCAAGTCAAACGCCTGCGCGCTCATAGTTAAGGAGCTGCTTGGAAATGCCAACTTCCTGATCATAGACGCACATAACGAATACGTGGATTTTGCAAAAGAGCTCGGGGCCGCGGCCTACGACGCTTCTAAAAACTCAATCAACCCTTTCGAGCTTAATGGCATGGGCGAGCGCGAGGCTACTGGCGATCTCGTGCGCATGTTCAAGAAAGTCTTCAGGCTCGGCGACGTCCAGAGCTATGTACTCTACAAAGCCATAGCCTATACTTACAATATATCAAGGCTAAGGGGCAGGGAGCCCAACATAAAGTCACTCCTTTATACAATAGACGTATTCAAGAGAAAGGCTGGCAAATCCGAACTTAATGCATTGCAGTCTCTGGAAAACAGGCTCGCGCTGCTTGACACAAGCGCGCTTATGAGAAGCAGGAGCATAAGCGAGCTCATGCAGAGAAGGAGCATAATAGCCCTTGCAAAGCTACGCAGCAACGATGCCCAGGCGATCTATGTTGAGAGCCTTTTGAGGAAGCTGTATGCGGCAATGCTTGGCATGGAGAAGAGCCAGAGGGCAAAATTCTACATAATAATAGAGGAAGCGGCCAAGCTTGCAAGCGGCTCCATACTCAACAGGATTGCCGCAGAGGGACGCAAGTATGGCATAGGCATAATAGCCGTAGCGCAGCGCTTCAAGTCTATAGATGCTGAGCTCAGGAGCAATGCATCTGTGCTTGTGGCGTTCTACCAAAGGGAACCAGAGGAAATAAACTACATAGCCAACTTCATAGCTGGCGGCAACGAGCAGGATAGGTTCATAGAAGTGAAGAAGGCGATGAGGAAGCTGCGAAAGGGCAGTGCAATTGTCGCTGCCAATGGCATGGAGCCCATGATTGTTGCATTCAAGAGGTTCGGCGAGCAGCGGGACCCGCAGTACAGCGCTATTGAAATGGCAGAGCATGCAATTATGAGCAGCGACCTCTTTGAGAAGCTGGGTGAAATGGGCTTCAGCTACGATGAGATAAAAAGAGCTGTTGAGGAGGGAATTAAAAGCGGAGCGCTCAGGAGATATGAGATAGAAAAGGGCACGCATGCAGGCACATGGTATACAAGTTCGCTGCAGAACAGCGCTGAGCACGAAGTTATGGTTGCAATAATCAGCATTGAACTTTCCAAACTTGGAATCGCAAACAGGATAATAAACACATCATATGCGCCTGATGTAGAAGCTTACGCAAATGGCAGAAGGTTTGCATTTGAATATGAAACAGGAAGCAAGAGCACAGACGAGCTTAAGGCGATGCTGGAGAGGAGGAGCAGGAAATACGCTGCAACATTCGTTATTGCAGGCGAGAAGGGCAGGGCGGAGTATGCTGATGCTGGATTTGAGGTCTTTACAATTGATGGATTCCAGCAGAAAGCGGCTGCCCTGCTCGGCGCGTCTAGTAGCGCTTAAGGGATTTGAATGGCTCGACCTTCACTGCGGCTATGTTCATGAAAGGGTTAACCAGAGCATAAGAGTTCCTGTAGACTTCGTAAAGCACATCCAGCCTTTCGTCTTTACGCACATCAATATCGAATTTGCCTGCAAAGCCGAATATTTTCGTCTGTTTTAGTTTAAAGCGGCCTGGGAAGATTGAATTAAGCTTCTCAACCAGGGCAGCGCACGTCTGCCCGTTGCTAGCGTTTTCTTCAAGTTCCGGGCCGCCGAGCCTCTTCAGAAGGTCCTTCTTCGCTGATGTATCAAGAGCGTTGATTGCAAACGCCAGTGCATCTGTGTATATGTACCTGTGGCCGAGTGCTTCATCAATGAAAAGATCATAATTCTCTATAGTGTAGGCTGCATAGCCATTTCGGCTGAGCACGTCAAGCACCTGGTGCAGGTTTACATCGCTGGTTACCTGCAACAGACCATCGCTGACGTTGCCAACAAAGATTATGCTAGGGTCATCGCGACCGTATACTCTTTTCAGCGAAGGAGCGTACTTAGCTGAGATGCTGCCAGTGACAAAATAGTCGTGTATGATAAGATGCGATTCCTCGTTGGAAACGCTGGCTATATTGTTGAAGAGCTTATCTATTACTGGCGAGAAGGTTATTGCCTGGCCTTCGCCAAGCATTTCAGATATATCCTTTAGGTATCCAGCGTTTCCGTACTCAAGCGGCCTAAGCCGCTTCCGCTGCAGCTTTATCCACGAATCGATGCCACTATCCAAAGCCATTTTGAATGTCATTTCATAGAGTCTGCCATCCTTTTTAGTGACAACCATCTGCTGCAGGTCGTCGAGCAGCTCATTCATTATCACTATGTCTATGTTCTTTGGCAACTTTGCTGTAAGTGCGTCGCCAACTATAAATTCTGTATTGAAGCATGAGCCATGCAAGCCTGCATATTCGACCTTGGCGTTTTCCATTGCGACCTTTGATAGGTCAAGCACGATGTAGCGAATCCTCTTTGCATAGTCTGTGCCTTCTTTAGAATCGTTGAGACTTATCTCGTCGTAGAACCTTTTCTCGAAGTATATGCCCCTGGCACCTATTTCAAGAGCATTTATCCCTGGCTTGCCCCTGTAGTTGTTGTCTATGAGATTGTAGATGATGCTGCCAAGCACCTTAGGATACCTCCTATCATACATTGCCTTTGTGCGGAAGTCAAGCTTCACGTTTTCCGAATAATATTCCTTATTGAGTTTTAAAGCAGTCTCGCTATCCACTTCCAAGCTTTTGTAGATCATGTTATGCTATCTATCTTTTTCTCATATATAAAGTTGCTGGCAATGCTGTAAAAAGCTTTTTAATCCTTGCCGCATATCTAAAATCATGCATGAGATTCTCATCTTTGCTGGCATGGCGCTGATATTGGCAGGCTTTTTCGCAATAATGGCTTATATTTTTCTCAATTTGGCGCAGCAGAGCAGGAGCGGCGCAAACGCAAGCTTCGGGGGCGTGGTGATGATAGGCCCTATACCAATTGCTTTCGGAAACTCGCCAAAGATG
>JAVZDR010000028.1:0-2172 GCA_038873795.1 Candidatus Micrarchaeaceae archaeon
GCCTGCACAGATGAAGCTGCTCCCAGTAGTTGGATTTGTCAGGCAGCTTGAAGAAGAAACTGCTAGTGCTGTACACTCGGAATTTTCACTATTGTAACTACTGCAAATGCTGTTTGCGTCTGATTGACTGGAAGTGCTACAACTTAGGCTTGACGGCGTTTCGCATTTTACCTGCTGCACCATATCATTGAAGTTTGTCGGATTGATTGGCACATCGTAGCCTGTGTTATTCATGACCCTAAGCACCAGCATGTTGAAGAATATTCCTGAATCCTCTTCGTTGCAAACGCCCAAAGTGCACTGTGAGCTGATGCTGATCGGGCCTTTTACGCCGAGGCCGCCGGTCCACTGGTCAAGCACATAGAGGTAGCCGTTTATGTCTTGGATTGCAAGTGGGTGGTGATATATTGCGCCGTCTATTTCATAGCTCGGATTCAAGCCCCAGCTCTGGAATATCTGCGGTATCCAAGGCATTGACTGGTTGTATAAGCCACCATTAGCAAGGTAGCTCGATATGTTTAGCTCTGCTATAGTCTCGCCACCTATCTTCTTGTTGTAAGAGAGATCTATCCTGCCTATTTGCGACAAGTTGGTTCCACTAAAGGTCTGTATATAGCCGCTAGTCTTGTTGGCTAAAAAGACAATACCTCCAGTAGGTGAGACCGCTATCTCAGATTCCACAGGCAAATTTGGATTGATGACATTTGCAATAATGTTTATCGGGCCTGAGAGTGTGTTTGTCACTTCGGCAAGCACTGTTACTCCAGGCTTTGACGACGACGAATACATATTCGTTGTAACGCCCGTAATAAATACGTCGCCATTGTAGTCAACTGCTATGTCAATTGGCGCATAGCCGGAGTAGTAGCCACTATTTTCATTTTCAACCTGGGTTTCTATGCTGTTGAGCCCTATCGACCGTACCAGATACACGCTCTGGTCCTGCATGTTTATTACATTGCTCCAGTAGCCGTTCCATTCGCTTGACCACGCGCTGCTGCTGGTCGTGCTGCCCACGCTACTAGGCTGGTAGTTAGATGTATTGTAATAGCCGTGTGGAACGAGCCTGAGCACGCTTATGTAATACTCATTGGTTGAGCTCGAATAATTAAGCACATAAATATAATCATTGGGCAAGGCCGCGACGGCCAAAGGACCGCTTATCTGCGCACTCTTCCATCCAGGTATACCCATGAAGTTGTTGATATTCCCATTATTCATTCCGCCAAGCGGAGGGCATATTTTGATATTGCCAGCATTACCAACGCCAATGCTCAGGCATTCCGGCGGCGTGGACTCCAGCACGCCATTGTAGTTAACAAAGAGTCTGCTTCCAACATCTATTGGGAACATGTCTATCGAATTTCCTGGAGTATAGTAGTTCCATGGGCCAAGTATGTCATAGGAAAGGTTAAGCATCGGCGCACTGCTTGTTAGGCCTGGGTTTACTGAAGGCATTGAAAAATTATAAAGGAAGTAGGGCAAGGCAATTGCATTGAATGTGTAATAGCCGTTCGGTAGCACCTCATTGAATGGGATGTAATAGTTGGATGCGCTTGTGAGCAGCGTGTTCTCGCTGTAATCGTAGCTGTATACGCAGCCGTTTGGGTTGATATAAGACAGCTTGCTGCTCCATGATGAGGATGCTGGTACCTGCATGTTGGAGAAATCAGCAAAGTCAGCATGCCATGTCCATATGGCATGTTGCGCATAGGCCGGAATCTGCTGGAATACATATGAATTGGTCTGGAAATTGCTTGAAATTTCGCCGTTTACCATTGGCGAGTATGCAAGCAGAGTTATATTTGGTGCTTCTGCGCCATTCTGCACCCGCATTGGCTCTACGCTAGCGCTTGCAAGGCTGAATTGGTTCCATGTTATCTGCGTAGTCAGCGTCGTCTGCGTGTATAAGCTTGTTTCGGAAGGCGCCAGAAAGCAGGCAGCGCCAGCAACGTATGGCACAGAGCCTGTGTAGAAATATTCTTGGTCTATGGGATTCTGTTCTGGCTTTGCTGGGCATGTTAGAAACCATGTCCCGTTGTTTTGGTTGTAAGCATTAACCTCTGCTGTAGGAGATGTGTTTAAGTTGCTAAATTGCTCTGTGTTGCTGCTTATAGAAGGCTGCGAATAATATGTATAAAAGTTATCATATATATAGCAAGTTTCAGTGCC
>JAVZDR010000028.1:2272-5703 GCA_038873795.1 Candidatus Micrarchaeaceae archaeon
TATGTGCAGCATTGCTTTGGCTCTGCAACGCGGCACTTGCCTGATTAAGAGTAGTGTAGGCGAGAATAAGCAGTGCAACCAAAAAGGGAAGCGCAAACTGCAAAACAGAATTCCTAGCAGGCATTCTACCATTTAAAAATATAATAATCAGATATAAAAACTTTCTTAGCCAAAATCTATCTAGTGGTGATACGGTGGCATACGAGTTTCTGCATTGGATTGGGCACGCCTCATTTTTCATGGAAATAGCAGGCAGGAGCGTCTATGTTGATCCATTCAACATAAGGAAAGAAATGAAAAAGGCTGATATAATATTCATAACGCACCCACATTTCGATCACTTTGACATTGGTTCTATTAAAAAAATTGCAAAGAACGAGACATACTTCGTGGCGCCAAGCGAAGTGGTGGAGAAACTGCCCTATGAGAATAGGAAGATGGTTGCGCCAAACGAGAAGTGGAATCTGCTTGGGATAGAATTCAGGACAGTTCCAGCATACAACGTCGTAAGAGAGAGGCTGCAAAATCATCCAAAGGCCAAGGGCTGGGTCGGCTATATAATAAATGCTGGCGGCCCTTCAATATATCATGCTGGCGACACCGATTTCATAGAAGAGATGAAGGGGATAAGCGTCGATCTCGCGCTCCTGCCGATTGGCGGCACATACACAATGGATGTAAACGAGGCTGCGGCTGCTGCCAATGCAATCAATGCAAAGAATGTTGCGCCCATGCACTACAAGGCGCTTCTTGGCGAAGCCGGATCAAAAGTCGCAGAGGAGGCATTCAAGCGCAAGGTAAAAAACGCAATAATACTCAAGGAAATCCAGGAGCCATCATATTCTTTCTAGGGCCAGCCTTGCTATCTCGAGTATCCTATTAGGGCTGAGAGTGAAGACTCTGGCAGAGCCATTGCTGATGGATTCAGCAACAAGCCTGAGCTTGCTTTTTGGAGCGCCAGTCTGGCTGTGCATGCTTGCAAAAGCGCTTCTGAGGGTCCTGCGCTTGTGCTGCATCATGAGCCCTATCATCTTTATCTCAGCATCGCTCAATGCCGCGCCATTCGGCTTCATATGCACTATACATGAGTCTACCCTCGGCACTGGCCTGAAGTTCTTTCTGCCCACGTCAGCTATTTTCTCAATGCTGAATATGAGGCTAGAGACGACGCTGAGCTTCGAATATCTTTTGGTGCCCTCTTTTGCGAGCATGCGCTCAGCAAACTCCCTTTGGAGGCAGAGCACGGCTTCAAGCCTGTGCCTGTAGAGCCACTCTATTGTTTTGCTTGAAAGGTCATAAGGTATGTTTGCAACAAGCATCTCCGCATCGCCAAGCCCAAGCTCGCTCTCGCTGACCTCAAAGAAATCTCTGTTAAGCAGTGTGAGGTTTCTCTCGTGCAGTTCAGCCTTGAGCAGGGCATAAAGACTCTCATCTTTCTCAACACTGACAACGCGGTTGGCATAGCGGCACAGCTCCGCAGTAAGAATGCCATAGCCAGATCCAATTTCTATCACGTTCTTGCCTTTTGCATACCTAGCCTCAAGCTCAGCTATGGCTCTGTTTACAAGGAAGATCTGCCCCATTCTCCTCTTCGGCTCATAAATTGGTTTCATCAAAATACCTATGGCACTCTATTTGGGAAGAACTTGATTGAAATTCCTCCAAAGTCAGCACGCCGTATCGTGTTCCAAGAAGGAAAATTGAATGCCTGTGCGCCCTCGTCCTCTTTGGCAAATCTGAAAACCCTCGGCGCCAATTCGCCATGGGGATCAGCAATCATATAATCAAGCATGTTGTTGGTAATGTCTACCGCAGAAACAAAGAAGCTGTAGCCTGTCTCGATATTCCTCCTAAAGTAATTATAAATGCTCTTAGCCCTCCTTGCCTCCTCGCCAGAATCGGCTCCATAACCCTCAATGCGGTATATTAGATCATTGCCCTCCTTATCCGAATATCTGATAAAAACTGTGTCGCCATTAAGCCCAACATCTGTGAGTCTGTATACCTCACCCTTCCTAATCATTATGTTCTCAGAATCTATGCACATAAATAACTCATTCAGATCTCTCGTATCTATTACAGAAGAGAGGTTAGCTATGGGGGTGATCTGGAACCTAGACGGATCCGCAATCCTGTCATTAAAGAAATTGAACGCCCTTCTTGCATACGCCTCTTCACCGCTCCTGAACGCCAGGTAAAGATTTACCTCCTTTGGCTTTTCAGCACCGTACTCCTTGAAAAGAGTATGCACAATTGTGACTGGGTCCTTCTTACTTGGCTCTATGTAATTAACCTTCTCTATGTAGTACCTTTTGCCTTTCTCAAGATACATGCCTATGTCAGATTCAAAGTTTCTGAAAAAATATAGGAGCTCGGTTGCTGCAAATCTTACATCTATATCCTTCTCTTCAACCCTCCTTATCTTGTGGTGCACAAGCGTTTTGTAGAAAAGAAAAGAGAGGTGCCCGCTTTCCACTTCTATGCTGCCTTTGTCAGATAAAAGGACAACTTTCTGGAAACCTCCGGAAAGGTCGGGTAACGATACTGGCTTGGTCATCTCGAATACAGCCTTTATGGTCATCCAGTCTTGTCGGTCTTGTTTGCGCTTCACAGCCTCCATAAAGAAATTTTCGCTTTTAAAATTTATAAAGTTATACTAAGGGCGCATTTTGCAATTGCGCACTCTATAAATAACTTTTTGTCGTAATCTACTTGATTCGCATGCTTTATTGCGATGCGACAACGAGCAAGGGCCAATCATCTATAGAATTCCTAACGACATATGGCTTCCTATTCATTATACTTGGCGTAGTTATAAGCGTATTGATATTTGCTTTATCAATGCCTACGGCAGTGCTTCCGAGCCAATGCACCTCATACAGCGGTCCCAGCTGTTCAGCCCTGCTCTTCTACACAAACACTAGCAAGGGCTACTCAGTTATAACAATGCTCATCTCAAACGGGCAGAGCATGCCCATAAATGTGACGAGCGTCACAGTCATTATAAGCTCCACAAAAGCCACTGGCGTATGCACGCCGTCTCTGATCCAGCCTGGGCAGGAGGCGGTATGTGAAATTCCCATTTCCAGCGCCGCGCGTCCAGGATCGTTCGTTCAGGGCTTCTACTCGATAAATGCGACATACTGCTCACTGCCCATCTCAAAGATAGGCTCAGGCTGCCCATCGGGCTCGGCGCCGATAAGCTATGGTGGGGCATTCTCTGCAACGCCATCAACCAGGCACGAATTCATATTTGCGGTCACAGCCTACAAAAGCCCCACAAACCAGCAGATGCTGCCATTCCAAAGCCAGCCTTTCCTTCCGGCAACATACACAAACTACACAGTGATGGAGAACGGCGACTGGGTAACCAACGGTAGCTATGCATATGGCACATCTGGCTATGTAGGTGCTGTGTATCTCGGCATGCG
>JAVZDR010000029.1:0-5464 GCA_038873795.1 Candidatus Micrarchaeaceae archaeon
TTGAAATATTGTAAAGAAACTGGAGCTTGCTGTGCATACCGCCCGTAACATCAATCTTGAGGGATGCCCCCGCGCCATTCAATGCTTCTCTTATGTTCTTTTTGTTGATTTTCCTTATGAGTTTTGCATTCTTGTAAATCTTTGGATCAGCATCGAAGACCCCATCTGTGTCTCCTGCAGAAATCACCTTATCCGGCCTGAATATGGCAGCCAAGTATTCGAAGCCCTCTTCTGTCGAAGCTATATGCACCCCATTAATTGAATCAACAATCACGTCCCCCATAACCACAGGCGTAAAGCCCAGCTCAAGTGCAGTTTTGATCGGTTGCGTGTTCCATCCTGAAATTTTGCCATTTATAGAAATGCTCCCAGCAGAGGGCGGAAACGGCAGAGCGCCTATGCCATTCTTGTTCAATGCCTTTATAATCAGCCTGTTTAATTCATGGGCTATGGCGTGAGCCTTTGCCGCGCCAAGTATGCTTCCTTTGCCATGCAATCCTTTCTCAATTCCATATTTATGCACAGCCACATGCCCAAAAGAGCCACTTCCATGGCCTATGATTATCTTTGCACCCTCACTGCCCTCTTTGATTTCTCTGGCAAGCCTCTCGATTTCTTTTAGCTTAGGGGTATTTGCCTTCTCTGTATCTGTGATTATGCTGCCCCCCAATTTCACAAAATATAGCTTCATACAATCCTGTATAAAGTTGTGAGCCCTCAATATTTATCTAATTTTTGGTTGCGTTTGCTTGTTGCCGAGGAAAGGCGGTTGCAATCAAAGCGCTAAACTTTTGCTGGCTTTGCCCATTGTTTAGCCTCTAACGCATGCCATAAAAATTCGCAAAAGATTTTTAGCTTATGATTCAGCTATTATTTCAGTGTTGCGTTGTACAATAAAAAGATAGCTGAGATCTTCGGCGAAATTGCTGACATGCTCGACCTAGAGGGAGAAAATAGATCCTTCGAGGCAAGGGCGTACCGCAATGCCGCAAGGACGATTAGCTCGCTTCAGGTTGACGTATCAGAGATACTGAAGAAAAGTGGCGTCGAGGGCATAATGGAATTGCCGGGAATAGGCAAGACAATAGCCGAGCGCATCAAAGAGTATGTGGAGACAGGGAAGATTGCAAAGTACAATGAACTTAAGAAGAAGTATCCGATAGACTTTGCAGCACTGACCAAGATACAGGGGCTTGGCTCAAAGAAGGCTTTCAAGCTCTATAAGGAGCTTGGCATAAGGAATGTTGACGACCTGAGGAAGGCTGTAGAGGCCCATAAGATAAGGGAACTTGAGGATTTCGGAGAGAAGAGCGAGGAGAACATAGCCAAGGGCCTCGAATTTTTCGCAATGAGCCAGAGCAGGATACCTCTGGGCGTAGCTCTTCCAGAGGCTGAATCTATAATCAGGAGGCTCCTTGAATCTAAGCTGGTAAGCAGGGCAGTGGTTGCTGGCTCCACAAGGAGGATGCGCGAGACTGTCGGTGATTTGGACATATTGGTCACTTCAAACAGGAACGAGGAAGTTATGGACTTTGTAACCAAGCTTCCCGAGGTTGAGAATATTGTGGTGAAGGGCCCAACCAAAACCACAGTCGGGCTGAAGATAGGTATCACATGCGACGTAAGGGTTGTGAGCGATGAGAGCTTCGGCTCAGCCCTCCAGTATTTCACCGGAAGCAAGGAGCACGGCATAGCGGTCAGGCAGATAGCCATAAAAAACGGATACAAGCTCAGCGAATACGGGCTCTTCGACAAGCACAACAAGAATGTCGTCGCCGGGCAGGGCGAAGAGGCGATATACAAAACCCTGGGCATGGACTACATACCGCCTGAGATGAGGGAGGCAAGGGGCGAGATAGCCCTTGCATTGAAGCACAACCTCCCAAAGCTCGTGGAGGCGGCTGAGATCAGGGGCGATTTGCATATCCATACAACATTCTCTGACGGGGCGAACACAATAGATGAAATGGTGGAAAAGGCGATCTCGCTCGGCATAGAATACATAGGCTTTTCAGACCATACCAAAAGCGAGTATGTGGCGCATGGCATGGATGGCAAGCAGTTTGCAAAGTATTTCGCCGAATTGGAGAAGGCAGAGAAGAAGTATGAGGGGCAGATAAAGATACTGAAGAGCGGCGAGGTTGACATACTTAAAGATGGCTCGCTTGATCTGGACCGCAGAACGCTTGAACTCATGGATTATAGGATCTGCGCAATTCACACCCAGAGAAATATGCCCAGAAGCGAAATGACTAGCAGGATCGTAAAAGCCCTCGAAAGCGGCTATGCAGACATACTTGCGCATCCATCAGACAGGCTCATAAATGAGAGGGCAGCGCTCAACATAGATTTTGATAAGGTATTTGAGGTCGCCAAAGAGAACAATGTAGCTATGGAGATAAATGCGCAGCCATCGCGCCTTGACTTAAACGATGAAAATATAATGAAGGCTAAGGAATATGGTCTGAAGTTCGAGATAGGCACCGATTCTCACCACACCTCAGACATGGAGTTCATGCGCTATGGCATAGGCACAGCTAGGAGGGGCTGGCTTACTAAGGGCGAGATAATAAACACGCTGGATTATAAGCAACTCCTAAAGCTGTTTGAGAAGAAATAGCACTACTCCCCATCATTCTTGCTTTCTTTGCCATCCTCTATTCCGAGTGCTTCTTTCAGTTGGCCGAAGAGTCCCCTTCTCGGCTTCCTCTGCTGCAATCCCTCGCTACCCTCCTCGCTTTTTGGCTCAGCCTCTGGTTTTGGCCTCTCGCCAATCGGCCTGGGCGCCCGCAGCTGTGCATCTTCCCCTTCAATCTTCTGCATCTGCACCGGCTTTGCCGCATGCTTTTTTATGCCATTGACTATACCTCGCATACTTATTTTTGTCTGCCTGCCTAGAGAGTCAACCACCGCCTTTGCGATGCCGCGCATCTCGCTCTCCTTGCTTACAACAATCACATTTGCATTGCTCTTTGCGGCTACCATCACATCATTAGGCATGCTGCATACTGCTGCCCTTATTCCTTCCTTCTTGTTCAGTTCAATGCCAGCTGCGATGTGGTTGTCTGTTATCACTAAAATGCCATCATAGTTGCCTCCAGGCATTGAACTACCGACCATATTCGATATGCTATCAAGCGTTCCTGCCACTTCCTTCTCAACAATGTTTACGCCAAGTCCCTCAAGTTCGGCAGAGAGGGCATCTGCCCCGTTCGGCATATTGCTTATCAACAATACCTTCATCAAATCACCTAGCAATGAAGCCAATGTGTAAGCATGCTGTGGGATTACGACCGCAACTATTATGCTGTTGCATTATCCAACCAATTTATGGAAAGCCCATTCCGCTGGGGCAGCCTACTGAGAGCAATGCGGCTTGCCAAATACACACTTCTGATGATTTTCAACAGTCTTGGCAAACCTCCAATGGTGTCAATTTATATATTTTATTCTAGCATTCTTTTATAGCTAATGGTCTATTTCCTTTAGCTTCTATGCATACAGATGATAAAGATGGGAATGCACAAATATGTAGCTGAGACCTTCCGCAGCGAGTATTCCGAGAGGAATGCCTTGCTTAGGTCTAGGCTTGCAGCATGGGGCAAGGAACCGCCTATAGTGAGGATCAAAAAGCCCACAAACATAGCGCGGGCAAGGGAGCTCGGCTACAGGGCAAAGCAGGGCGTGATAGTTGCTAGAGTCAGCGTCCGCCGCGGCCTTAGGAAGAGGCCGAAGCCAATGGGAGGAAGGAAGCCATCGAAGAGTGGCAGATTCTTCGCAAGGGAAAAGTCTTTACAGGCAATTGCTGAGGAAAGGGCCGCGCGCAGATTCAGCAACTGCGAGGTACTCAATTCATATTTTGTTGGTTCAACAGGTTCGACAAAGTTCTTCGAGGTAATACTGCTTGACAAGTCCCACCCAGCAATAGCTAATGATAAGCGCTACGCAGGGATAATCTCGCAGAACGGCAGGGTATACCGCGGCCTAACGAGTGCAGCGAAGAAGCATCGTGGCATCACCAGGAGCGGTTTTGGCACAAGCAAAAACAAGTCAAGGGCGTGAAAGAGATGCCAAAGGCAGTAATAAGAATTTCAATCGATGATGCAAGGGATTACATCAAGATAATGGACAAAGAGATAAAATACAAGAGGAGCAAGATAAATATAAAAGAGGGCAAAGGATCGATAACAATAAACATAACTTCTGACGACTCAAGGGCGCTGCTGGCTTCCATGGCAAGCATAATGAAGCAGCTTAGCGTTATAAGTTCGGTCAAAAGTCTTGTATAGGTTTTGGAATGAGAAAGGGTTCGCTTGAATTCAGGCCCCACAGGGTTGCGCAAAGGCAGATGCCGAGGATAAGGCACTGGCCTCAGTCAGCCGAAGCAATCCCCCTCGGCCTTGTTGCAATAAAAGCAGGCATGACCCATATTGCGCTTGTAGACAACTCCAATGCGCCTTCAAAAGGCAGCGAGATAGTCAGGGGAGTGACCGTGCTTGAAGTGCCGAGAATGTATGTTTATGGGGTAAGGCTCTACAAGAGATCACAGTACAAAGAGCCCGCAGAGGAGTACTATTTCAAAGGCTTCGCAAAGAGGTTCGGGATAAAGAACACAAAGAAAGCTGTTGAGAGCATTGATTCAATAAAAGCAGATGACGCCGAAGACGTTACCGCGCTCATTTTTGCGGACCTCGCTGCTCTTGGGCATGGCAACAAAAAGTCCATGCGATTTGAGGTCGCAATAGGAGGCAAAAGCACTGGGGAGAAGCTTGCGTATATTACTAAGGTCTTCGGCAAGGAGATAAAAGCCGCAGAGATAATCAAAGAGGGCGAATACGTTGATATCACTGGCATAACCAAAGGCAAAGGCTGGCAGGGCCCTATTAAAAGATTCGGCATAGCGAGGCAGGTCCACAAAGCAACGAAGAAGATAAGGCATGTTGGCACTCTCGGAGCGTGGCATCCTCCAAAAGTGCTCTATAGCGTGCCCCAGGCAGGCCATCTCGGCTACAACTATAGGACTGAGCTCAATAAGCGGGTCTACAAAGTCGGGAATGCCGATTCTGCAAATCAGGTCAATGTGGCTGGAGGCTTCTTAAATTACGGTATCATAAGGAATGACTTCATAATTGTCGATGGTTCAGTGCCTGGGCCAGCAAAGAGGCTGGTACGCATTAGAAAAGCCATTAGGAATAGGGCCGAGCCTGAGCCTGCAGAGATAACCTATATATCAACAACATCAAAGCAGGGTGCATAAAATGGAAGCTAATCTTTATCAAATCGATGGCACGATTGAAAGAAGGATAGCGCTGCCGAAGGTTTTTGAGAAGGAATTTAGGGTAGATCTTGTAAGGCGCGCGCTGCTAGCAGAGCAGAGCGAAAGATATCAGCCACAGGGCAGGTATAAATATGCAGGAATGGAAACAACAGCAACCTACGTCGGGCGCAGAGGCGCATTCAGGAC
>JAVZDR010000030.1:0-5365 GCA_038873795.1 Candidatus Micrarchaeaceae archaeon
AGCATAACGCTCTCAAAGCGCATAATTTTGCTCCAGAGAGAGAATGCGAAGCTTGGCAGCGAGCGCGAAGCGCTCTCGAAGGAGGTTGAATCGCTGACTGCAAGGATAATCATAGCAGAGTCAGCCTTCACCAACGATCTTGCCAAGATATCTGAGAAATACAATCTGCCTATTGAGAGGCTTAAAAACGCGCTTGGGCATCTTCAGGCATATGGCTACAGGGTTGCGCAGTTGAATGGAAGCCTCTTCAGCCTGGTGAAAGCATGAGTGGCATAGCCATAGGTTATTTGGCGCAATTCGCGCCGGTTGCACTGGGCATTATCTTCCTGATTGCTGTCACCTCTATAAACTATGGGAGGGGGAGGCTTAGGATAATCTGCAGCAGCCAGGCTGAGCCATGCGGAGCCCAGCCAAATGGCACATTAAGGAACTTGAAGCAGAGGTTTGGATCCATGCCCATGCACATTACCGAATTCATAGAGAAGAATCCCACTTTGCAGGCGTACTATGCAGATGGCCTTGGCTATGGTATTAGAATGTGGCGTGGCTATATGGGCGCCGGTGACCTTAAGCGAGGGGCGTTTATCAGGAACGCATATGAGAGGCTTCTTTCAGATGGCCTGCTGAAAGCCGGCCAACGCGAATCTGGGATAAGGGAAAGCGCATTCATTAGGTATGGGCTCATTGCGCTGCCAGAATTGGGCAAGCTTGCCAAGCTTCTAAGGATTCACAAAGCCGAGAGGCTTGAGATTTTTGATTCTGGAGAGATGCGGCAATTGGCAGATGCCATTGAATCTTATACGAAGCCTTCAGGCCTTCTGCTTGCATATACCATTGACAACAAAATAGACATATGGCATGGTGTATTCAATTGATCCTCTCAACATTCAGCTACATTGTATCAGAAATAAGCGGCATCGTAGCCAGCATTGCACTCTCTGCCATCATAGCAGAGCGGGCATTCTTTGCCAGAAGCGGCAGGAAGGCGAGGTTCAGCGGCGGATTTGCGCTTGGAATGGCTGCACTGTTTGCAATATCGCTTGCGGTCTACTTGGTGATATGATGGAAAAGCTGAAACATATGTACAAGCAGAGAAGCCCGTGGAAACACTACGCAGTATATGCGATTGCTGGATTTTCAGTTGGGGCGCCAATCGCACTTGCTATGTATGCATTTGGAATGATTTTGTATGGTTCTGTTTTGGTGCTGGCAGCTGTTATCGCTTCAGAATGCATAGCAAAAGTGCGCCTTGCAGGCCTAAAGGACATGCCAGACTACAGCAAGATACTCTATATCTCCCTGGCCAATGCCGCAATCTTCGCGCTTTACTGCGCTTTCATAATAGCGCGGGTGTAGGAATGCTCAGCATATTCAAGATTGTTTCTCTCCCTGGCGATGTTGATTACCGCAATATCATAGAGGCAATGCTTGGCGCAGATTTCATGCTCTACCATGAGCTTAGTACGCTTTCCACATACCTGATTTGCAGCGATCCTGCAGCGGCACTCCGCCTTAAAAATGCGGTGGCAGGTATAGATTTTGAGACTGCAAGTCTCAAGATAAATGCTGAAAGCCCAACAGCAATTGTCGCATATGCGGAAGAGCGGCGCGGGCAGTACTACGACCAAAAGTGGAGGCAACCAACAGCGCAGAGGCCAGCCCAGACCATTGGGTCTCTTTTTAATATACTTGGCGGCATTGAGGGCTGGCTGCTTGTTGCATTCATCCACACCGGTGCAAGCTACATAAACGCATTGAAAAGGAAGATAGAAGGTGAGCTGAGCAAGCACGAGAAGAGGCTAACTCAGAGCGATGGGCAGAAGGCAAAATTTGGCGGGATAAGCTCTGCACAAATAGACCTTTACTATGATTCTGACGAGCTGATGCTGCTAGAATCGCTTCTTGAGATGCTGAATGAGGCCCTGATTTCTGGCGGCAATGCATACAAGGTAACATTTGTGGCCAATTCAGCAGGCAATGGGGCGCAGATACTTGAATATATAAAATCGAAGATGTATGTCATAGATGAGTATAGGATTGATGCAGCTGATTTAGAAAGCCTATATGGCAGGATTGCAAAGGCTGATGCAATCCCGTTCAGCTATGCAAGGGCCGCGTCAGTGCTCAGCTTCCCCCATTCTATAAAGAGGCTCCAGAGCATAGAGACAAGCGAGCACATATCAAGGGATGGCAGCATAGTTATAGGGAAGTACCTTGAAAAGTCAATAGGGGAAACAGGCAGATGCGTTGCTGTAAATCCTGAAGTCTTTAACCTTGGCGTAATAATCACAGGGCTCCCTGGGACAGGCAAGACCTATGCTGCAATGAACATAATCAGCCAGATAAGGAGAGTGGCAAACCCCATGCTTGCGATAATAGCGCCAACAAGCGAATGGTCTGAATTCGCAGTCTCAAATGGCATCAGCGCCATAAAGCTCTATGAAAGCGGCACACCCTTGAACTTTTTTGCATGCGATGCGGAGATAAACGTGGAGAGGTTTTATGAGAACCTTGCGATGCTCATAGCCTCAGCATCAAATGCGGGCCCATACAAGAACTCATTGGAGAAGGTCCTTCTGGCAGCCTTCCGCGGCGTCTATTCCAAGAGCAGAAGACCAGATCCCATCGATGTATATGACGCAATAGAAGAAGCGGTGGTAGAGCAGCATGCCAAGCGCACAAATGTTGGCATAAAGTACACAAAGCACGGCGAAAATGTGAGGGCAGCTCTGGAGAACCTCCGCCTGATGCTCTTCAGGCCTGAGTTTGCGGCTTCTTCAGGCGCGTCATTCTATGAGCTGCTCAGGAGGGGAGTGATGTTCGACTTGTCGAATGTAAGCAACAACATGAAGCCCTTTTTCTATTCCCTTATACTCAACCAGGTATACAGCTTTGCAGATTCTTTCGGCATAGACAACGAGGGCAGGCTCAATATGGTTATTGTGGCTGAGGAGGCGCAGCTTGTCTTTGGCATTGATTCGCCAGCAACTCTCGATCTTGTGCAAAGGATACAGGACTTCAGGAAAAAAGGCATTGGGCTTTTCATGCTTACGCACAGCGTCACAGAGATAGATCCAAACATAAGGAGGATGTGCCAGACAAAGCTCTATTTCAGGCAGAGCCCTGACACAGCCAAGATAGCGATTTCTGACCTTTCATTTGCTGATGGCGAAGGCGCACTGGAAAGGATCAAGACTATGGAGCAGCAGACCTGCGCGTTGGGCTACCTCAATGCTGTGGGAAAGAGGAGGGAGCCTTTCGAATCCATATTTGTCAGGATACCAGAGTTCAAAAGCGCAGGGAGGGCAGGAGGGAATTCTGCTGAGGCGCATGCGCATCTGAGCAAGCAAGGCCAGCTTTGCGACTCTGTGGTAAAGGTTGTTGATGCTAGCAATGCACCAATCCCAGGGCTCGGGATTGAGCTCTTTTATGTATGGGAAAAGGTTGCAAGCTCAAAAACAGATGCGGATGGCATTGCAAGGTTCAGCGGCACATTAAAGGGCAAAAGGTACAGGATCGTCATAAAGGGCGAGAGAAAAAAGGATGCAAGGGCTTATGACATAGCTGGTGGTGCGCTCTCGAGCATAGTGTATCAATAGTCTGTAAGCTTTCTCTGCCGCAGAATGTACTGCAGCATAGCGCTGTTCTGCACCCATGCCTCTACAGGTATGGCCATGCGCTTTTTGACATGGTCGAAGAGGGACTTCATGCTCTCGAAGATTAGGGGCTTCTTCTTCAGCGCCTCCCTTACATGTTCTCTCACATTCCACACCCCGACAGGCATTATGTAGCCCTCATGGATCTCCCTGAGTATTACAACAGTTGCCTGCCTCCTTATGCGCTTGAGAAGCTCTGATGTGGCAAGCCTCGCCGCATAGTAGCAGCCGCCTATCTCAGCATAAGTTGTCCTGCCGCCGAAGAACTCATGCGACGAATAAATGGCGATGCGCTCACTGCTAGCATTCCACGCTGTCCTTGGATACCAAGCCTCTATGAGCTCGTAGCTCCATATGCCGGGCAGCATCATTATGAGCCATCTGTTGTCAAGCGCATCATTCTCATATGCTGCAATATAGTCTATTGGCTCGTAGCTTTTCACCTCTGCAAGCGCGTCCTTAGAGATCGTGTCATCTACCGCGGTTATGCTCCATCTAGTGGGCACGAACTTCCTTTTCTTCGAAAGACCTAATGCACCTCCGGCAAGGGCCTTCTGGATTCGCGAGACCGGCGTGCCATCATTGTAAAGCTCGAGTATCGCCTCTTTTGCTGGCATGTCTGTATCATAGTATGCGCGCTCTATGCGCCTGTCTGCCTTTATGTTGCCAATCTGCAGGTCCTTCAGCATGGCACTTGGGCCAAATGGTTGGGAGATGTCGTCAAATGATGGGTTGAACGCTGGTGCATGCAAAAATGTCGCCTCTGACTCAACATTCCTTGAGGCTATTGCCAGCTCAGTGATCATCTCTTCTGTCCGCCCAGAATCCACATCTGTGACCCTCGTTCTGTACATGCCTCTCACAAGCGCTGTGCGCATCTCTATTATCTCAAGCATATCCTTGCCGGGCCATTGCTCTGGCTCGCTCAGTATCTCTGTCTCGCCAAACCTTGGGGGTATGAGCGGACCTATATATACATTGGGATAGCCATAGCTGCCTACAAATATGTCAGGAGGCGATGAGCCCTCAACCTTGTTGCCAATGAGCATGGATGCCGTCTTCATCCTGTAGTATGCCCTGAGGAATTTGGGGTTGCGCATATTTCTGTATATCTCGTCTGTGCGCTCTACGAACATTCTACCAATGGTATTGCACATGTGAAGAATAAATAGTTTGCTATGTCTTTTCATCAATGCGCTTTTCGCAAGTTTTATTATTTTCGGCAAGAAAGTCGCTGCCTTCAGGCAGCGGATGATTCCCGTTGACTAAAGCTAAATTCGGCGTAGATAGAATATTGATTGCCACACAATTCTATTTACCTCATGGTTTATTCCATCAAAGCTTCGGAGAAGCCTCGCAAAATCGGGAGATGCAAAAAAATGATAGAGCTGAAGGATGTATATGAATCGCTCGAGGAAGTTACAGACAAGTGCATCGACGTTCTCGACGTCATGAGCGACATAATGCTCAGGTATGCCTACCAGGGCGCATAATCAGCCGTATCTCTTGAACCTTGAATTTGCCTCCTCTATCTCAGCATTCACAGCCTCCTTCCATCTCTGGAAATCGGAAATGCTCTTTGGATAGTTTTTGTACAGCTCGTTTAGCCTCTTCATCTTCCTGACCACATATATGAGGTTCTTGAAGGCATTTATGTTAGCGATGCCCTTAATCGCTTTTGCCATAGTACCCATAAGCGTCAGCTCTGG
>JAVZDR010000031.1:0-5217 GCA_038873795.1 Candidatus Micrarchaeaceae archaeon
GGCAATGCCTGTGCCATTGAGGGTATGCACATACTTCCTCTCGTTGCCCTCATCATACTTTATGTCAAGCCTGAGGCTCTGCCAGTCAGTGCAGTTCGATGCTGATGTAAGTTCCCTGTACCTACCTTGGCTAGGGAACCAGCCCTCTACATCCACCTTCTTTGCAGCTACTATGCCGATTTCGCCAGTGCACATCTCAACCACACGGTATGGTATCTTGAGCTTCCTGAATATCTCCTCTTCGTTGCCCACAATCTCGTCGAAATATTTCCAAGAATCCTCAGCCCTGCTGAATATGAACTGCTCAACCTTCTCGAACTGGTGCACCCTAAATATGCCCTTTGTATCCTTGCCATGCGCCCCAGCCTCCCTCCTGAAGCACGGGCTTATCCCAACGTACTTGAGCGGCAGTTTCTTGCTAGAAAAAACTTCGCCTGCGTGCATTGCAGCAATTGCATGCTCCGATGTGGCTATAAGGAAGAGCGTATCCTCCATCTTCTCGTAATCAGCATTTGAAGAGGCATAATTGCCCTCAGTAGCCATATAGAGCGACTCCTCGAAGTCGCCAAGGCTTGTGACACCCATGTAATACTCCTTTTTTATCATATAGGGCGGCAGTATCTGCATGTAGCCCTTTTTTGTCAGCTCATCAATTGCAAACCGCTCAAGTGCAAGGGCCATGTTTACCATCTCGCCCTTAAGATAATAAAACCTGGAGCCTGCGGCTTTTGCAGCCCTCTCAATGTCGACGAGGCCCATTCCTTCCAGTATCTCAGAGTGTGGAGGCACGCCCTTCTTCGAAGCATCACCCCACCTCCTTACCTCTATGTTGTCGTTTTCGTCCTTGCCATATTTAACAGATTCATGGAGAATGTTTGGCAGGCTGAGAAGAAGTTTATTTATCTTACCCTCATAATCATTGAGCATAGCCTCCTTGCTTGCCATTTCCTGCTTAAGGGCCTTGAGCTTTTCTATCTTCTCTGCCGTGTCCTTTCTTTCCTTCTTCAACTTGCTTATCTCTATGCTTGCCCTGTTCTGCTCTGCCTGCAGGTTCTGAAGCTCTGTCTTTAGCCTGCGCCATTCCTCGTCAAGCCTGAGAAGCTCATCAAGCGGGTAATCGCTCCTTCTTTTCTCTAACGAAGACCTTATCTCGTCCAGATGCTCCCTTACATATTTTGTATTGAGCATATTATCGTTTAAACTGCCAATTGCAATTATATAAATCTTTTCTGCGTATTGAGATAAGAGCAGGGGTGGCAGAGCCTGGTCAAATGCGGCAGGCTTAGGACCTGCTTGCTTAGTGCATGCGAGAGTTCAAATCTCTCCCCCTGCATCTTTTTCGTCGTGCTCAAACACAAAAGTAAACGCTTATATATGAGAAAGGGCGTAATACAAATTAGGTGGGGAGTGTGGATAAAAATGGCGAGCATGCCATTTCGATATCCGTTTCGGCTTTCATAGATGGTTCTGCGCGCAAGGTATGGCGGTCAGCCGCAAAGGAATACCCATGGATAGAACCGGGTGGCATGCAGTGCGCGCATAGATCTGGCGCGGCGCACTCCGACAATCCTCATAGCATTGCAACTAAAGAGGTGCTTGGCGGAAAGACTGTAGAGGCAGAAGGCATATGCCTATACAACAAGGAGGGCGAAGTGGCTGTATGGAGTGGCGTATACAAATTTCCTATTTTTCCAGGACTGCGGATAAAATTGCACTGCGATAGCGTTCTGCATACCAGAAGGATTGCCGGAGGCGTTGTGCTTGAATACAAGGATTTCATCTACTTCGGCAGGGCGCTGCTCGGAAGGATGCTCATGTGGTATTTTAGGACGGTGCTGAAAAGCGACGTGGCCCTTTACAACCACAACACGCTCAAGCTTTTCGTGCTCAAGATGATTTCAAGCGGCTGATGCAGGCGTCGCAAAATATTTATAATCCTTCAATTGTATTCTATTCCTATCTAACATGTGATGTTTCCTATGCCGCACATAAGCGTTGTAATACCTACCTACAATGAGGAGAAGTACATAGGCAAGGCCCTCTTTGCACTCTCAAGGCAGAGCTTCAAGGACTTTGATATAATAGTGGTTGACAAAGAAAGCACAGACAAGACGCGCAAAATCGCTAAAAGCTACGGGGCAAGGGTTATCATGGTGCGCAGGCCTGGCATAGCCATAGCAAGGAACGCAGGTGCAAAAGCAGCAAAAGGCCCAGTGCTGCTGTTTATAGATGCAGATACAGTCGCAAGCAAAGACCTGCTTGCGTTGTATGCCAAGGCTTTCTCAAATCCAGATGTGATAGCTGCAACAGGGCCCATCCTGCCCCTTGAGAGGCGAGATCCGCTGATGATGGCAAGCTACAAATTCGTCTCTGTGCTCTTTGTGAGGCTCTCAATAGCAGTCGGCAGGCCCTCAATAGTCGGCTCAAACTTTGCCGTAAGAAAAGACGTATTCGACAAAGTGCACGGCTTCAACGAGAAATTCCTGACATATGAGGATTGGGACCTATCAAACAGGATAAAAAGATTCGGCAGGATAGCATATCTCCCGAAAGCGATAGTTTATACAAGCACCAGGCGCGTAGACTCATGGGGCATAAGCGGCTACTTTACCTATCATGTTGGCAACATCCTCAGGTACCATTTGCTGAAGGCGCCAAAGAAAGAATACAAGCCCATAAGATAGCTCGATCAACAGGAGAAAACGCAAGGTATATAAATTCCAGATGAAATACAAGTTAGAATAGCAAGTGTGGGTAGTAGCTATGTCATCAAACATTGAAAAAAGCGACCAAGGAAGCGACCAAGGAGGAATGAAAAGGCTCGCAAGGGATAGCGAAAGCGTGATAGCAAGCAGCCTGAATTCGATACTTAAAGATGTGTCTAAAGAAGTTAAGAAATATATAGCAGATGAAAAGAAAAGCCCAGGAAGCGATGTGCAAAGGATATTGGACGAGCTTGAAAAGATAGGAGAAAATTATGGCATTACGCTAGAGCTATTCGTCCTTCCCAACGACATAAGTAAACTTAATAGGGCACTTGAGACAAATCTTGTTGAGGACGTAAGCAAGATCATGAATGGTGGCGTTGGTTATAGCATAGAAGCGGCCCTATTCAAATGCATAGGCGATACCATTGCAAAGAAGATAGGGAAGGTGGCAGACGAGCTAAAGTTCGCTAGCGACTATGTGAACGAATTTGCTGCGCTAATATCAGGCTTACATATTTCTGTGGAGAGGGTCGCAAAGAATAACAATGTCTCAGTCGGGGAGTGGTTCAGAATGGGGAACTACTATGCGACGTTTCTGAACGTCCTTATGATTATAAACGCGCCAGATAAGGCACCAGAGACGAAAGAAACAACCATTTTAAAGAAGAAGCTTGATGAACTTCTCAGTTACTCAATTGATAAATTGTCCGATGCGGGTTTCGTACTAGATTACAAATTGCTTACAAAAATATGGGATGCAATTGGCAAGAAATATAGCTTCGATAAGCAATACCCAAAACTTCAATCATTCGAAGCTATATCCAGATTGACAGACCTGTTTAATAATATAAAGGAGACTTACAATGAAGTTGACGGCACGTTTTCGCTTGAGGTTTTTGTAATAACAGAGGCCGCTGAGGCAATAGTGAACAAGGCCACAGAATTGGGAAGCATTATGGGAGTCTTCGGCGGTGGCGATGAAGAAGGATTGGCGTACAAAGCATTGGCGGACAATGTGATAAACCTTAATCTCGCGATTAACGAAGCCAAGAAGCAAAATGCGTTTGGCGGCGAGCTGTTGAAGCTTATGAACGCAACGCTAGAACTTCTCGAGCGCAAACTTCCAGAGCAGGCACCGCCCAAACAAAAGGAACCGGGCGGCTACATATAAAGCTAGCTTTGGGCGTATGATATGGATTAGGAGCAGCAGAATGAGCCACGAGACGAATAAAGCTATTAGCGTTGCATTCGGCAGATCCAACGCGCAGTGAGAAAAAATTATTATATACCTTTCTATGCAATAGATAAACTACACTTACTCGTTGTCTTATTCGGCGATACGATGGAGTATACAAAATATGAAAAAGCCAGAATTATTGGCGCAAGGGCCCTCCAACTTGCATATGGTGCACCGCCAATGGTTGATATACCAGAGGGCGTTACAGATCCGCTTAAGCTTGCCGAAATTGAATTTGAGAAGGGCGCGATACCGATATCAATAATAAGACTCTGATCCTATGCCAGATTATGATGTTATTGTTGCGGGTGGAGGCGTCGCAGGGACTGTTGCAGCAGCGTCTGCTGCGAAGGGCGGCGCAAGGGTTCTGCTTATAGACAGAAACGATCCAGAGACGATAGGCAAGAAGACGAATTGGGGCTGGGTCTGCGGCGATGCTGTTGCTGAAACCCACATAGATTTCATATCAAAGCGCCTCAGCACAACCTTTTCAGAGCCTGAGCTTAATCTGAAAGTGGATGGTGTCTATGTGCTGAGCCCTGACATGCGTACCAAAATAATGTTCGAGGGTGCGGGCTACAGCCTAGACAGGCCTAGGTTTGCAAAGAAGTTGCTTGATATAGCAATAAGGAACGGCGCAGAGACTCTCTATATGCATGAGATTGAAGGGCCAATAATAGAGGGCAATGCTGTTCTCGGCGTATATGGCAAAGATTCGAGCAAGAAAGACTTCAGGATCAGGTCTAAGATTGTGATAGATGCGCTCGGCATAGCCAGCACGCTGCGCAGAAAGCTACCTCCAAACCCATTCGTGGATCAGCAGATAAGCCTCCGCGATGTTGAGCTTACGGGAAGATACATACTCAAGTTTGAGCCGAATGGCGAAGATACGAATTTCTACGACCCAAGAAACGCTATAATACACCTCAATCAAGATCTAGCCCCTGGAGGCTATGGCTGGGTATTCCCAAAGCGCGGCAATATCGTCAACATAGGTATCGGCGTTGACAACGAAGCTCTGAGCCTTAGGAACAAACGTCTTGGCAGAAAGGATACGCTGCACAGCCTAATTGATGCATATGTGGCATGGAACCCTATTATAAAGAAGATTGAGTTCTACAATGACCATGGCAATGGCAGGGGCTACTGGAGCGTCGCCGTGAGAAGGCAGCTTGACAGCCTTGTCTTCAACGGCTATATGGGCGCCGGGGACAGCATGGCAATGCCAAATCCTATAAGCGCCGGGGGCATAGGCCCAGCGCTCACCGCCGG
>JAVZDR010000032.1:0-5130 GCA_038873795.1 Candidatus Micrarchaeaceae archaeon
GGTATTTGCAGGTATCGTAGTTGAAGTTGAAGAGGTTGTAGTGGATGTCGTTGAAGTGATTGATGATGTAGACGTTGTTGATACTGTAGATGTCGATGAGTTTGTAGGGAGTGCATTGCTGTTGAACGCAGCTAAGCCTGAAGACGCCCGCTGCATATATGGCATTATGCCCAATATAATTATGGCTAAAAAAAGCATCGATGCAGGCAACACGCGCAAAAGCAGTCCCTTCATTAAACCCCTTAATTAACTTCTGCACTTCGGCTTAAATAATTTTGCGTTGCATGCCGCCTGCTCGTGATGCACTGCTTGGCTCAGCAGCAGGCTACCTGCCGAAGAGCCTTGCCCAGAATCCTCGTTTTGGCTTATATTCAGGCTCAGCTTCTGACCTTCTTGCATACTTGTGAGCCGTGTCCAGCACGGCCCTCGAGAATTTTGCCTTCTTGTTAAGAACGTATGCGGGTATGTGCTCTGCTATGCTTATCGGCACTATGTCGTCTTCAGGCAGCACGCCAGCCACTTCGCCGCCGTACATCTGCTCTATCTCCCTCGTGTGCATCTCGTACCTTGTGTTCCTTACCCTGTTTATCACAAGGCTGTGCTTCAGATGCATCTTGTCATATATGTTTGCAAGCCTTATGGCGCTTGTGCACGCGCTCATTTCAGGAGTTGTGACTATTATTGATTCGTCGTAGTGCCTGAGCAGCGCCTCTGGCGTGTAGCCTGGCGAAGTGTCAACTATTACAAAGTTGTAGGATGTTCCATGCAACAGATTCGCGACATAATTCTGCTCAGCGTCGCCAGGCTCGAAAGACCTGTTTGAAATTTCTCCAGCAAGGACGTGCAGCCCTGTCGGATCGTGGATTGCGACAGCGTTTTCAAGCTTTGCCTTCCTCTTGAAGACGGCCCTGACGCCTACGTTTATGTCCTCCAAGCCTAAGTGGAAGCCTACGCTCGGGTTCACGAAGTCGCCGTCTATAAGAAGGACCTTATAGCCCATTAACCTTATTACGGAAGCGAGGTTTGTTGCTACAGTGGTCTTGCCGACGCCACCCTTCTGCGACGAGATCCTGAGCATGTATGGGCTACTCATTCTCACCACTTCTCTTTATGCGTTCCCTGATCCTGAGCGCATGGGCAAGCCTTTCATTGTCGTACCTCGGTCTGTTGCGTACCCTTCTTGCCGTATATGCGATTGCTGCACCAAGGATTATTACACTGATAAAACTAAAAATCAGTATTGTTGGTGCTGAGATTGGTGGCAGGGATATTGCCGGCACAGTTGTTGTTTGCGGTACAGTAGTGGTGGGCTTCGGCAGAGCCGGCAGCACCAGGATTGGCAGCGATGAAGTTATGTTTGCCCCTGCAGTTGATGCAAAGATGCTGACCATGAAAGTGCCCGTTGCTGAGGTTGTAACTATTGGTATGCTTAATGTTATGAACTCATTGGGCGTTGCATTTATATAAAAGCTTGGCTTCGGCACGGATATTCCGTAAGGCGCCGTTACGGCGAAAAAGACCTGCTGCGGCGTTGTACCTGTGTAAAGCAGGTCCATGCTTATGCTTGCGGTGGAATTTGTGTAGAATGTGGGTGAACTTATGCTCAGCAGCCTGAGTATGCTGCTCGGCTTCGGCAGAGAAGGCGCTGTCAGCACATTCTGGAACCTGGTAAGCAGTGTTGGGTTTGAGACATTTGCTATGGAGTAGTATGCATAGGCGCTCTGGCCCTTTGGCAGGCTGCTTATGAACCACTTAATTGTGTAGAGGCCGTTGACTATGCTTACGTTGTTCGGCATGCCATATGCCTTCAGATTACCTATGCTGCTTGTCACAAATTCAGGAAGCGTCGTCTCGAATACGGCATTGGTCAGGTTTGCATTTGTTGGATTGCTTATCTCTATGACACCCTGCGCATTCTTAGTGGCATTTGTTAGCGTGACCTGCACGCTCGCTATGCTTGATGTCATGTTATACCTGCTTATGCTGTAGGTCATGTAGTCCGTTGCGGAGTATGTTGAATTTGCTATCCTTGCCGTTATATTTATGGGTATTGTGAAGCTTCCAAAGAAGCCCTTGGGCGCGCTGAGCAACAGAGAGATGCTTGCGCTTCCGCCAGGGCTAAGCGTTATGCTGTTTGTTGAGAGGCTTACGAGCTGGCTGTATTCAGGAGGCACGCTAACCAGAATCTGCTCAGGTACGCCGGCCGTGTCGCTAATGCCTAGGTAGCTAGATTGCATAGTGCCCTGCGCAGCGGTCACGAGATATGGAAATGAGGTAAGGGAAAACTGCGGTATTGGCGTAACTGTGGGCTTCGGGACAGGCTTGGGCGTGGGTGAGAATACGCCATAGCTTGCACTCAGCGCATTTGAAACTTTTTTTATGCCATTGACGAAATAATAGACTTTTGCTGTGGCTGTATAGTAGCCCGGCACGCTTGTGATTGGGCTCCCAACAGATATGCTCTTGTTGCTGAACTGGCCTGGCGCTAGCGCTTGCACAGTATAATTCAGAGTATAGTTTGCGGGGCCTGTTATGGTTATGGCAAGGGTAGCATTCTGTGACGCAAAGTCGCCTATATTTTCTATGCTGACAAAGAAACCCTCAGTAGAATACTGGTTTGTAGGACCTGAGGAAGAAAATGTGCGCAAAATCAGATTTGGGGGGGTGCCGAGAATTCTAAAAGACCTCTTGCTAAAGTTTGTGTAGTTCATCGACGTGAACTTCAGCACCGCACTGTAGTTGGCACTTGTAAGATTTGAGACACTAATGCTTATGTTACTAGGGGGCGAAGATATATTATTGATCCTGCCTTTATAAATTATAGGTTTATAGAATACGCTTATGTTGGTAGAGTTATAGATGGTAAAATACCCAGTTGCATTGGTTAGGTTGCAAGGTGCTATGGTTTTAAGCGTGTAATTTGCGGTTATGTTTCTTAGAGGTGCGTAATTTTGGGACATATTCAGGGTTACACTGAATGGGCACACTACAGAGACACGGCCTATAACATTTGATTGTGGAAAAAAGCCGTTGGCACTTGCAATAATCTGCAGGGCAAGCAGCGCAATAGCAACAACTATAAACCTCTTTGCATCCATCGTGAACACTGTTACATAGCAGTATTGCAAAAAAGAAATAAAACACTATCTATGCCATTGCAGCGCACTATAAACTGATTATAAACTGATTAGCCCCAGCCGGATTCGAACCGACGTACGCGGGTCCAAAGCCCGCGGTCCTTGGCCGCTAGACGATGGGGCTGCATATATTATGCTGCAAAGAATATTTTTATATCTGCGCGAAAATATAAGATTTCTACATGACAGAAAAGCTCTATTGGAAGGACCAATACATGCGTGAGTTCGAGTCTAAAGTTACAAAGGTAGAAGGGAACAAACTCTACCTTGAGGGCACGGCTTTCTATCCCACAGGCGGAGGCCAGCCAGCTGATACGGGCAGGATAATCATAAACGGCAAAGAGTATAGAATTGCAGACGTTGCAAACGAGGGCGGCGAAATTGCGCACATATCAGATACCGTATTTGACGTAGAGGCCGGAGCTATTGCGAAGGGCATAATAGACTGGGACAGGCGCTACATGCACATGCGCCTTCACACCGCAATACACCTGCTCGACGCAATAGTGGAGAAGTTCTACGGCTCAGGGATGATAACAGGTGGCCAGATATTCGATGACAGGGCGAGGATAGACATTGACATGCCTGACCTCAACAAGGAGAAGGCCGCAGAGATAATAGCAAGGGCCAATTCTATAGCCGCTGAGGGCCATAAGGTCATTGCTAGGGAGATAGGCAAAGATGAAGCGCTTGGAATTGAGAGGCTTGCAAGGACGGAGCCTGGCAGGGAGCTGATAAAATCCCTTGACAAGGTAAGGATTGTGGAGATAGAGGGCCTTGATATGCAGGCCGACGGCGGCACTCATGTGCGAAACACGAGCGAGATAGGCACAATACTTCTCTCTAACTATGAGAACAAGGGGAGGCACAGCAAGCGCGTCGAGATAAGGCTGCAGAATCAGTAGGACCTTGCGAAATTGGCTATGTGCTTTGCGGGCTTGCCGCAGTAGACGCACTTCATGCCCTTCGGCGCAGATGCGTTCTCTTCAAAAGGCATGTTGGTTATCTTTGCGCTTGTTTCTTCCTTTATCTTGTCCTCGCACTCCCTGCTGCCGCACCACGGTGCCTGAATAATTCCCGGCTTTTGCGCCTTAAGCAGCCTCTTCATTTCTGAATAGTCGCCAGTCTTGTGTATGTGCTCCCTCATGAACTTACTAGCCCTTTCGTAGAGCTTGTCCTGTATGTCGTTAAGCACAATATCCACTTTTTGGATGATGTCGGCTATGCCTGTGCTTGTCTTTGCGCCTGTGTCGCGCCTTACTATCACAACCTCATTGTCCTTCACCTCTTTGGGCCCTATCTCAATCCTAACAGGCACGCCCTTCAGCTCCCAGTCGTTGAACTTGTAGCCGGGAGTGTAGCCCTCCCTGTCGTCTAGCTTTATCCTAAAGCTTTCCTTTAGCATCGCCTCAACCTTCCTTGCAAACTCCATCACAGGGCCCGCATTGCCGCTCTTGAATATTGGCACTATCACAACTTGTATGCGTGCAACCCTAGGCGGTATTACCAAGCCCTTGTCATCGCCGTGCGTCGCAACCATTATGCCTATCTCCCTTGTTGTTATAGCGTATGTGTTCTGCCACACGAACTCTTTTTTGCCTGACTTGTCTAGGTAGCTTATGTTGAATGCCCTTGCAAAGTTCTGGCCGTCAAAGTGCCAGTCAGGGCCCTGTATGGCCCAACCATCTGGCATTATGTGCTCTATGCTGTAGCTTGCAACCGCTCCTGCGAACTTCTCTTTGTCTGTCTTCTTGCCGGCTATGCCGGGCAGCGCAAGGTATTCCTTGAGCACCTTCTGGTATATGCCGAGTATAACTTCACGCTCAGCTAGCGCCTCCTTCTCTGTAGCATAGGCGCTGTGGCCTTCATTCCACAAGAATTCCCTGTTCCTTATCAAAGGCATTGGGTTCTTGAACTCCCACCTCACCACATTGTTCCAGAGGTTGTACCTTACGGGCAGGTCACGCCATGACCTTATCCACTTTGAGAAGCT
>JAVZDR010000033.1:0-4951 GCA_038873795.1 Candidatus Micrarchaeaceae archaeon
CCCCAAACATCTGCCTTGATCTTTGCATCCGGTAGGCCCAGCTCTGCAAGGCTAGCCTTCATCGCCTTGACGAATGGGAGTGGGCCGCATATATATGCAGTGCGTTCGCTGAGGTCATTCACATATTTCCTTATCATATTTGCGTCTATGTGCCCTGTCTCACCAGTCCAGCCATCGCCTGGTTGCGGCCTAGTTACAGTGACTATCATCCTCATGCCTATGTCTTTTTCAAGCTGCATCAGCTCATCCTTCATTATTATCTCGTTCGGGAATCTGACGCTATAGATAAGTATGATGTCGTTTCCTGAATTCAGAGCCCTTACATACTTCATCATAGACATAAAAGGTGCCAGCCCAGTGCCACCAGCCAGGTAAAGCACTTTCTTTTCAGCGCTTGGCACAAATTTGAACTGACCGTAAGGCCCTGTCATGTAGTAGATGTCACCAACCTTCGCGTTCTCCATCTTTGATGTGAGCCTTCCATGTATCATGTGTATGTAAAAGTCAACAGTTTCGGAATTCGGCGCAGATGCTATTGAAAATGCCCTTGTGATCTTCTCGTTCGTATTTTTATCAACGTAAGTGAGCATCAGGAACATTCCGGGATCGAAGCTTATTGTGCTGTTGTCCTGAGCCTTGAATTTGAATACCTTCACATCCGGAGTGGCATCTATTATGTCAACTATAACATAGGGCTTTTGGTTTATTTGCTCTATTGGCATTTAATCATCGCAAGTTTGCATAGAGCTTTTTGTTAGCAAAAATAATAAAACTTTGGTTTATATGATGCGGAGATAAGCCACGTTATTGCGGTGGTGTAAGAAAAATAGATTTCACTGCAAAAGTGCGCATCTATCAGATAATGTGCTTGCAATAATGTGAGGGAGTAATTCATATACAAGCAAAACGAATCATAAAAATTTCCAAGAGAGCGTGCTGTGGGTATTGTTCATGGAGAATTATGCCATAAAGCGCAAATAGACAAAGATAAAAGAAAGCTATATTCTGTAAAGGGCTTTTAGCTTTTTCTTTATCAAAGATTTTGCCCTTGCGATGCTAGATTCTGAATTGACCTTGAACCCGAGGAAAAAGCCAGCGGCAAACTTGTGACCGCCACCGCCAAACTGCGAGGCTATTTCTGCGCAATCTATATTTTCATTCTTCCTTCTCACGCTGCATTTGCCGAGTTCATTGAATCCAATAGATGCGTCGACATTGTTGGCATTGAGCACATATGTGGATATCTGCGAACCTGAGAAGAGAGTTGTATAGTTGAATAGCGCAAACGAAAATTTGCCTGCTTTGAAGATTTCAACAGCATCAAGCACCTTCCTTACCTCTGAATTCTTAAGTGACTCATAATATCTTACCTGCCCGAGGCGGGTGTCATCGAGAAGCTCGTCTTCTTTGGATTCAATTTTCGGCATTGCCAAGGACAATGTTAATTGCACTAAATCAGGATAGAAGGTGCTGCCCCCATCTATATAGTTATAGTAGTCAATGATTGCCATGAGCTTCGGAGTTATTTTGTGCTTCAGTTCCATCAAATCAGCATCCCTGCCCAGCAATGAGAGCATCTTTGCATGGCCATCATTAATGCCATTTTTGACGTAGATCCTATCGTATACCATCTCTGATGCAGCGAAGTTGTCTGGCCCCACATCAAAGACATCGATTATTCTTTCTAGCTCGCTTGCAATCCTGCTGGTTGCCTGGTGATGGTCTATCCAATAGATTTTGTTCCCATTTTTCTTAAGCACTCTCAGTTTTTTTGCTGTCTCATTTATGGCGCTTTGGTTTACTGAAAGGTCTAAAATAAAGATCTCAGAATCCGATGCGCTGATTATTATATCGTCAATCATACCTTCCTTATCATCATAGTCCTTCAGCGCAATGTAAAACGGCAATTTCCTGTACTTGGTTGCATATCTTACCATAAGAGCTGCAGAAGAAATGCCGTCAAGGTCATTTCTGTGCGATATTATTATAATTTGAGGCATGCATTCGCCTCAGAACTTAAAATTTTGATTTTAAGGTTTTGGACTCTGCGGGATTCGCACCCGCGACCTTTCCGCTTTTCGGATTTGGCAAAGCTTCAATTGAAGCTTCTTGCGAACGGAACGCTCTGCTACTGAGCTAAGAGCCCCTATCTACTTCTGATTGAAACTATTTATAAATTGTGCTTTCGATATTTAAGTATGCAAGAAAACAAGACAGATGAGATGCGAAGGATATTTGGCAGGGTGCTTGCCGAGATAAAACCAAGCAAAGAAGAGATAGACGGGCTAACACTCCACACAAATGAATTGATGCTGCGCCTCAAGAGGATTGTTGCCAAAGATGTAGAGATAGAGGTTGTTGGATCGACTGCTCACGGCACTAACCTCCGTGGTGACACTGATATAGATATATTCCTGCTTTTCAAACAGGGTACAAAACGCGAAGAGATGGTAAAAAACGCACTCTCATATGCTAGGCGCATAGTAAGAAAGGGCATGCATGAAAGATATGAGATAAAATACGCAGAGCACCCCTACGCCAGGGTTTATCTAGACGACTACAATATAAAGGCTGACATTGTTCCAGCAATAAGGATAAAAAGCATTGGAGAAATAGCAACTGCTGTAGACAGGAGCCCCCTACATGTGGAATTCATAAACAGAAACCTGAGCGAAAAGCAGAAGGACGACGTCAGGCTACTGAAATACTTTTTGAAGGTGCATGGGATATATGGTGCAGAAACAAAAATAGGGGGCTTTTCAGGGTATCTCTGCGAGCTCCTCATCTACCATTACGGCTCGCTTGAAAACGCCCTTGCAAACCTTGCCAATATGAAGCTGCCCTTAGGCCTTGATCCAAAAGGGAAGATTGAAATCAAAGACCCGCTTCTATTCAGGAAATTCAATACAGACTTCCTTGTTTTAGACCCTGTGGACCCTGATAGGAATGTTGCCGCAGGGGTCTCAAGGGAATCGCTTGCAAGGCTTGCACTCATTGCATCTATGTTTATTGAAAGGCCTAGCATAAGAGCCTTCTATGGCAAAGGCTTTTCCGAAGCCGAGGTCTCCAGTTTGATAAAGGGCTTCATGGAAAGGACTGGCTTGCATTTATACATGTTAGTTGTGCGCGTTCCTGACAAGAGCAGCGAGATAATATGGCCAGAACTAAGGAAGGTCTCTGAGAAGATTGTCTCGCTTTCTGCCCAATATGGTTTTTCTATCTACATAACATTGCAATGGATTTCTAAAGATAGAGGCATTATTGCCTTCTTCGCACCTGAGCAGAAGCTCAAATCCAGGATAATAAAAGGGCCTAGTGCATTCCAGGGCAAGCATGCTTTGATGTTCATAAAATCCCACAAGAACGATTATGGCTTCATTGTGGACGGCGAATCCATTAGCGCAATAGAAGCCAACAGATACAAAACAGTAAGGGATGTATTCGAGGATGTGGCGAAGGGCAAGCTAGGGAGGTATAAAGACATATCATTCAGCAAGGCTGCACTTTTTGTGGACAAGGTTCCTAAGAGGTATCGTGAGGATCTCTATGCTGAGCTTATAAAGAAGATCTCTATCTAGTCAATCCACTTCCCCTCTCTTTATCATGGGCAATAGCTCTGGCATGAGGTTTATGCGTTCTTTTTTCTGTTTTCCTGATATTATGCGCATGATTTTTTCGACTGCGCCTGCATCTGATAGAACTTCATAAGTTGATGAATAGTTTCTCTCAGCGTTTGCACCGCAATAATCTATAGCCTCCGCTATTATGTTCTCATTTATCTTTTTCTTCGGATAGCCGCGTGCCTTAAGCCTTTTCATTATCTTGCGTATGTGCTCCCTTATGACTATGGCCACAGCACCTTTTATCTTTATGTCTGAAAGTATGTGGCCCTCAACAATGATAAGCTTTGCATTTTTATTCTGCTTAAGCACATCTGCGAGCGCCATCTGCAGGGCCTTCAGCCTCACAATCTTTGCGCCATCCTTGTCTATGCCTGAATAAAGCCTGCGCTCATTTATTATCTTGTTAACATCAACCAGTACAGAGCCTTTCACTCTCTTATGAAGAAGCGCCGCTATTCTTGTCTTTCCTACGCCAGGAGTTCCGGTTATGGCAATTATCCTTTCCATCGCTCAACGCTGGACCATTAGGTTGATACCGTCAAGCAGCGTGCCTATTGTAGATTCTGCATTCTGAATGTCAAAGACTACACCCCCTGGCGGATTCAATGATACCAAATACTGCTTGCTTCCGGAAAAAAGCCAAGAGCCGATTGTGTATTGCCCGTACTGAACTGATATATCAGCTACGTAGTTGGACTGCTTGATCAGATTCTCGAACAGTATGTCGAGGCTCTCTTCGTATTTCGCTATTATTATGTTCTCGTCCCTTGCAGTATCGCGTGTTATGCCAATCGGCTTTATATATGGTTTGCTTGCGGCCGATGCCTTCTGGGAAAGAATGGCGCTTATTTTGGAATACTGCTGCGTTACATTTTCCATATCGGCATTGAATTTCTGCTCATCATCTGCGTATACCTCATGCAGCTCCTTGAAATATGCATCTACTGTCCTTTTTATATCGTCAAATGTCTCGGCAAAGTTCGCATTTGATACATAGTTGCGCGGATCAAGCAGAAGGTCGCGGAGCTTGAATCCATGGCTCTTTTCTATCTTCTCATCAAGTGCGGTAACAAAGACATCAGTGCCCTCATCCCAAGGAAGCTCATTTTCAGCCATATCATCATTGATAGGTTATCACACTTAAAAATATTAAACTATTGCTTGTGGCGCATGCATATGTTTTTTATTTTTCGGTTCCGATTTATAGGCGTTGGCGGAATGATGCAATGGATAAGGAGATAGAGGCGAGAATCGCTAAGGATATAGAGAAGTTCGATGAAACAAAGGATAGGCTAGCTAAGGCAAGGCTCAGCGACGAAGAAAATATG
>JAVZDR010000034.1:0-4877 GCA_038873795.1 Candidatus Micrarchaeaceae archaeon
AGGTAGGTACAGGGAACTTACATCAGCATCGAACTGCACTGACTGGCAGAGCCTCAGGCTTGACATAAAGTATGATGAGGGCAACGAGAGGAAGTATGTGCATACCCTCAATGGCACAGGCATTGCCATCGAGAGGACAATGGCTGCAATAGTTGAGAACTACTACAATGCGGATGGCACAATAACTGTTCCTGATGCGCTTGTCCCTTACATGGGCAAAGACAAGATTACAAAAATCTAGCCTCGCTATATGCGATGCCCAACGCCATAATGGTGGCATTAAACATGATATGGAAAATACTCATGTAAAATATCTGGCACGGTAATAATTATGAAGGAAGAATACAATATGCTCAAGGAAATAAAGAGGCTGAAGTCAATAAGAGGCTCAGGCACAGAATTGATAAGCATCTACATTCCAGCCGGCTTCCAGATAAGCGAGGAGCTGAACAAGCTTAGGGAGGAAAGGAGCACATCTTCTAACATAAAATCCAAGACTACGAGGACCAACGTGCTCAGCGCCATAGACAAAATATCACAGTACCTCAAGCTCTACAAGGAAACGCCTAAGAACGGCATTGCCATATTCTGCGGCAACATCTCAGACAACCCCGGCAGGACTGACATAGAGCTCTTCTCGATGGAGCCGCCTGCGCCGCTCAAGGTCAACATATACAGATGCGACTCCACATTTCTTTTAGAGCCGCTAGAGGACATGATAGAGGCAAAGGAGTCCTTCCTGCTTGTTGTGCTTGATGGCAGGGAGGCCACAATAGGCATGCTCAAGGGCCATTACATAAAGGTCATGAAGAGGCTCAATTCCACAGCGCATGCAAAGGTGAGGAAGGGCGGCCAGAGCGCGAGGAGGTATGAGAGGGCTATAGAGGAAAGCATAGAAGACTACTACAAGAGGATTGCCTCTTCTATAAATGAGATCTTTGAGGCCAACCAGTTCAAGATAAGGGGGCTCATAGTCGGAGGGCCTGGCCCGGCCAAGGATGGCTTCATAAAGCAGGGAAGCCTCAACTACCAGATCAAGATACTTGGGGTATATGACGTTGGCTACACAGACGAATTCGGCCTCAATGAGCTTGTGGAGAAGGCGCAGGACCTGCTCAGGGAGCAAGAAGCATCCAAGGAGCGCCAGATGCTTGAAAGGTTCATCGCAGAGGTTGCAAGGAATGGCCTCGCTGTGTATGGCTACATGCGCACATTGGATGCCCTAAAGAGGAAGCAGGTCAAGGTGCTCATAATCAACGATGAGATAGAGCTTTACAGCGAGATAATAAGGAGCGAGGCTGGCAAGGAGGCAATGGCCATCTTCAAGAACGAGGGCGGGGCCAAAGCATTTGTCGAGATAGCTGAGATGAACGATGTGGATGATGAGATATTCAAGCGAATAATCAATGCGGCAAAGGAGATGGCTGCAAGCAGGGCCGCTTCGACTGCCGAGAGGATTAACATGATGAAGGATCTTGAGCTCGGCAGGGAGGTAACCGACGTAAAGGATGCGGTAGAAGAGCTTCTTGACATTGCTGACAAGAATGGCACGCAGGCCATATTTGTCTCTAGCGAGAGCTCGTACGGCAAGGAGTTCCTCATGGGTTTTGGCGGCATAGGCGCGCTTCTTATCTACAAGTAGATCCTACGGCAGCTCCCCTTTATATTTTTCTGTATAATATACCTAAATAGGTAAATATTAACGATTAAGATAAAATGACGCTGCTGACGAAAATTGAGCAGAAAGTCGCAAATGAGCTGAGCAGCGGTAGCGTCGTATCCATATACACGCTGAGAGAGATTGCCAAGCGCAAGAGGATAATGGGCATGGCTACGCTGAACAAAATTCTGCACCAGCTAGCGAACAAGGGAGTGTTCATCATAAAGCGCGGCAAGCATGCTCAGATACGTGAAGATGAGGTTGAATTCAATAAAGAGATAATTTAGGAGAGCTCCGCGGCAATGCCGCAGCTTCTCATGTAGGCGCTGTTCCCGTATACATAAAGATGGTAGGGCGTTATTATCGTCCTGTTTGTTGCGCTGTAATTGAGGAAGACGCTTGGCTCTGAAAGGGCCTGCGAGATGCATTGCTTGGCTGTTGCTGTTGTTACGCTGATTGGCTTCCCAAGTCCGCCTGGCGAATAGTAGCATGTCGTTGCATTGACGACGAAGAAGTCTATTGTGGTTGCATTTCTTGTATGGGCTATTGACTCAACTATCGCTGAGTAGCAGCTTGACATTCCTGCAAACTGCGTGGTATTGGAATAGCCAACGAGCACAGAAACCCTTGCCGCGGACCTGAAATTTGCCAGGAAGGTGGGGAATGATGTTGAAAACCTCATGAAGACAAGGTAGTACGCGGCTATGACAGCTGCCACTACCACTACTATGATTGCTATTATCAGCGCCTTCTCATTCACTCTGTGAGCCGCTGGCTTGGCCTTCTGGGATTTGGCCTGGGCCCTTTGCCCTGCATCGCTTGCTTTTTTTGTTCCCTCGCCCAATAAAGCACCTCAGCTGAGCAGAAGCGCCGGATAGCATGCATTCATGAATGTGCTGTTGCCAGCTATGCTCATCCTGCTGCCGTAGAATGAATAGATGCCAATGCTGGCCATGCTAGAGTTTGTAAGCTCTATTATAGGTATGTTGCGCACCGAATAATAATTGAGGCAATAGTTTGCTGTAGTGGTCAGGTTGCCCACTGTGCATGTCTTTCCCACCAGCGAGACAATATTTGGCTCCTTGTGCATGGCTATGAGGCTTTTGCTGATGATGCTTGCGCACTGGTATATGCTGAGGCTTGGGGTGCCGTTTATCACTATAGCGACGTGTTGCGAACCCTTGAGCGCATTGTCGAAGGCGCTCGGCGTTGCGAAAGAATTGGCATTTGCAGCAAACGCATACGTGGCTGCAACATAAATTATGACTATTGCGCCGGCCATTGCAAAGAGGAGATGCCAGTTCCTTCTGACACGCCTGCTGAGCCTCAGCCTGCGCTTAAGCTTAAGCCTTGCGTAGAAGAAGGCTATCAGCAGAATGAATACCATGCCTATGAGAAGCGAGAGGAGAGCGGCTAAGGCTGGCATTGCCGCAACGGCTGTGGCATAAGGCATGTTGAGGGAATATGCAACGCTCCTTGCGAATGGCGCATCAATGGCCCTTACCAATGACGCAAGAGAGAAGCCAGCCGAGGCAAGAGGTGCGGCATAGGCGCGTATCCCTGCCATCCTGCCCATGAGCGCGGTGGTGTTGCTTATGCGCCCAAGGAGCTCGTTGTTTATGGCAAGCTGCTCGATGCCCATCTGCGCAAGCTTTGGGTTAGGGCTCTGCGTGCTGAGCTGGGCTTTGAGAAGTAGGGCTGTGTTGTTGCGCGCGTAGCCAAGCATGTAAGAATAGGTAGAATTTAGGCTGCCAACAAGCGACTTCAGGGTAGAGAATTCATTTGCGAGGGTCTTGTTCTCCGCTGAAAGGTTCATAGAGAGGTAGTTTGCAAGTGTATATGTGTAGCTGGAGTTGATTGCGCGCACAGCATTCAATAGGGAGGAATTGCTGATGTGGCTGAGGAGGAGCAGCGCGGTGCCATATGTGGCAGTGTAGTTCGCAAGGGTCGTGTTGAGTATCCTGCCAAGAAGGGCAAACTTCTGCGCATTGAGCACAGGCACTATCACAGAATTTGTATAGGTGCTTGCGTTCTGGGCGATGCCCATTATCTGGGCATCCGTTATTGGCAGGGAATTGATGTAGAAGCTTCTCGCCATGATCTGGTTGAGCATTGAGTAGTTGTAGCTTGTGAATTGGCAATAGCCCAATGCGGTGCAGTACCACGGCGCCGTTGCGGGGTTTGAGTAGTATATGCATGTGGAGAGCTGCGCATTGGTTATGTTTGCCGTAGGCGGGAAGATCGGGTTCATATAAATGGTGCTTGTAAGATTTGAGATGTTTGCGAGCTCAGCATTTATCGCGCTCAGCTTGTACTGTGCGTTTGATATGTTTATGCTATTTATGTTTGCGTAGAGGTTGTTGTAACTTGAGTTGAGCCAATTGTACTGGCTCTCAAACTTCATTATGCCAAGGCCGAGGGGGCCGCTTGGGCCATCGGTTTTGTACATTGCCATGTTGCAGCTCGGAACCTCCTGGCATGACTGGCAGTAATTGCTCAGCGTGCAAGTCAAACCACGGGAAAGGCCAGTCTCTACAAGGCAGTCAGTGAGTGGCGCTGCCGACGTTGCCGCATACCTCTGCACAAGCAGGGCAAGTGAAGAAAAATTGGCCAATTTGAGGCTATTTGCAAGGGTGTAGTTTTTGATTATAAAAAAGATCTGCGTTGAGTTTGTAAGGAAAGAGCCTGTATTGTAGTCGTAGACAAAGTAGAGCCTGCCATTGTTGTAGAGCGCTGCGTAGTTTGCATTTGCATATGTGATGTTCTGCTGCTGCAGCGCATTTATGAGGGAGCTGTTCACATTGTAGCTTTGCAGGAGAAGGTTTATCTGCGGGCTTACAGCATAGCCCATGGAAAAAAGCAAGAGCGATAGAATGGGAAGGGCAAATCTCACATAACCACTGACTTTCATACGCAGTAAATATTTATTAAGCTTTGCGGCAAGAAAACCGCTGCCTGAAAGCAGCGGATGAATTGCTTCTTTCATGCTAAATTTGCGCAGATAAAAAATATAAAAATATGCGATTGCTTATGACGCAGGTCACTTTGACGGTATGCCCATATGAGCAGCATTCTTGGCGCACATGGCAGCAGGAAGGTTTAAATGATAAATAGTAAAGCTCAATTATGCGACTTTCGATGAATGTGGTAAAGATGCAATACGATATAAAACAGTACCTCCCTGAAATATTCTCGTATGGACGATTCATGTTTATAT
>JAVZDR010000035.1:0-4859 GCA_038873795.1 Candidatus Micrarchaeaceae archaeon
ATTAGCCAAACTTCCATAATCCGAAATTTTGCCAAACATTTTTTCGCAAAAATTAGGGTATATAAATTAGTTCTGTGCTAATAATATCTGGTTGTGGCACCCAATCCATAACCCACCCTCTTCCTTTTTCTTTTCAAACAAAATATAATATTTTCCGTCTAGATATATAGCGTGGAAAGCTGGATAAAAAGCGTAGCGCTGAGAAAGATTTTTGACTCGCGCGGCTTGGAGACAATCGAAGCCACTGTAACGGCCGGATCAGGAATTAGCGCTGTTGCTTCAGCGCCAAGCGGCACAAGCAGAAGCATCTACGAGGCAGAGGCATTCCCTAAAGGGGATGTTGAGCTTGGCATTAAGAGGTTCAACGCAAAAAGCGGCAGTCTCATTGGCATAGATGTATTCGACCAAGCATACATTGATGAAGAACTCCATGAGATTGATGGCACGACCAGATTCAGCGGCATAGGCGGCAACATAGCAATGGCTGTCTCAATTGCAACGGCAAAGCTTGCAGCAAAGCTCGAGGGCTCTGAACTTTACGAATATATATTCAAACGCTTCACGGAGAAGATAGGCATAAGCAAGAAAATCCCAAGGCCTCTTGGAAATCTCATAGGAGGGGGCGTGCATTCAAATGGAAAGATGAGCATCCAAGAGATACTTATAGCTGCAGACGGTGGCTCTCTTGCAAAGAATGCGGCCGCAAATATAGAGACGCATAGGATGCTTGGTGCTGCAATAGCTAGGCTTGGATGCGGAGTCAATATAGAGGGCGCTTGGATTACGCCTTTTAGGGAGATGAAGAACCTTAAGCTTGCAAAAGAAGCAGCAGAAAGGGCTGGGCGGAAGCTTGGCGTGAAGATAAGAATGGGTGTGGATTTTGCTGCAAGCAAGCTCTATTCAAAGCGCATGTATTCATATGGCAGCAGGAGGCTTACCAGGGAGCAGCAGGTCTCATTTGTAGAAAAGCTTGTGGAGAGATTTGACCTTGAGTATATTGAGGATCCAATGAATGAAGATGATTTTAGCGGCTTTGCAGAGATTAATAGGGCGGTTGGGCATGGCCGCTATATTGTCGGCGACGATCTCTATGCAACAGATGTGGCGAGGCTCAGAAAAGGGATATCGATGCAGTCCACGAACAGCATACTGATAAAGGTGAACCAGATAGGCACGTTGAGCGACACGATTGCGACTCTTGGCATGGCACATAGCCACGGCATCAGAACAATAGTCTCCCATAGGAGCGGCGAGACAGATGACACATTTATTGCGCACCTTGCAGTGGCATTTGGCTCTGATTATATAAAATGCGGCATAGTCAGGGGCGAAAGGATAGCAAAAATAAACGAGCTTTTAAGGATAGAAGCGCTGGAAAAACAAAAAAGCAGCTAAAAAAGTATATAAATATATAAGATAGTGTATATCATGATGCTATGGGAATAGAGGCTATTCCAGAATCTTTAGGCTTGATTCCTGATGGAAACAGGAGGTGGGCGAGGTCACACAAGATCTCTTTTCTTTCAGGCTATAGGTATGGAGTAAAAAAATTTGTGGATTTCAGCAACTGGTGCGTTGAATACGGAATCAAAAACCTGAGCGTCTGGGCTTTGTCAACAGAAAATATCAACAGGCCGAAGCACGAACTAAATGCACTTTTTAACATATATAGGGCAGCCGCAAAGGACAAAAATTTAATAAGGGATCTGCATAGCAACGAAACGAAATTTAAGATTGTTGGTGACGAGAGGCTCCTGCCAAGGGATCTGCTTAGGCTCTTGAAAGGCATTGAGGCTGAGACTGCATCTTATAGTAAAAGGACGCTGAATCTGCTTATAGGGTATGGGGGAAAGTCAGACATACTCCATGCCGTAAACACTGCTGTGGCAAAAGCCAGAAACGGCGGCCTAAAAGCGGTGACAGAGAGAATCTTTAGCTCATATTTATTCTCAGCTGGCATCGGAAATCTGGACCTAATTATAAGGACTTCTGGGGAGATGCGCCTCTCCGGATTTATGCCTTGGCAGTCTGGATATGCTGAACTTTATTTCTCCAAAAAGCTCTGGCCCGATTTCAGCAGGCGTGATTTGGGTATGGCGCTCAGGGAATACAGCAGAAGGGAAAGGCGCTTTGGCAGGTAAACCTGTGTTTTCATGCCTGACATGAAAAGAAATATTTACAAGTATTCATACTATTTTAGGAAGCAAGCGCCAGAAGCTTATATTCTAGCAATCGCCATAACTGTAATAGGCTTGCTTGGCGGCACAGCATCAGCTTTGGCTGTGCACTACTCCCACTTGCATGGAAATTTTGCTGCTGCGTGCAATGCGGCGGGCCTTGGCGCTGTGGCTGGATTTTTTGTGATAGCAATGCCAGCCCTGCTCACAGCCTCATTCATTAAGGTGATGAGAAGGAGGATGCTGCTCAAACATGTATTGCTGATGACTCTTGTAGTGGCACTTAGCTACGCGGTTTTCATCATTGTTGATAGCCTGCTCTTCGCCCTGCTTATGAACTATGTATTTGCCTATGTATTGATACTCTTAGCAAATGCTGGCGTATATGGCTACTGGCTTATAATGGCAAAAGTAGTGGCGGCGCAGAGGAAGCGCGCTGTCATTACAGCAACAGTAAACCCATTAATGAATGTGCTGCTTTATTTTGGATTTGGCAGGTACATAATAGACATAAGCCTGCCGATAGGCATAGTACTGATAAAACTTGCTGCGGGAATGTCAGTGCTGCTCGCAACAGTCTATCTCTTCCTGTATGTTGTTGATAGGCCTATGAAAAAGATGCTTAACGTAAGCAGCGTTGCGATTTTCACAACGATGGTCAACCAATGGCTCTACAACATGGGCAGCTTTGATATAGCAAATCCGAATTTCGGAGAAAAGCGTGGCATAAATGTCGACCTTCTTGCGCTTAGGGGAAAGGGCGGCGGATATAAGGCGATCTTTGTAAAGCCTGAGATACATTACGGGCCTTTTGCGGGAGTCGGCGGAGGGATTGCGACAGCCTACATCGGCGGCGCAATAAAGAAAAAATTCAATGCCGCGCCATTTGTGATGCATGGCGCAGTTAACATCTCGCAGAATCCGATAAGCACCGCTCAGATTGCCCAACTTTCGAAGAGGATATTAAACGAACTTGAGGCTCTGCCAAAGAATGGTTTCAAGGCAGCCAGTGGAGGCATCGGCTTCGGGTACAAAAAGCCATGCAGCGCAATTACAATAGAAATGAACAACCTTAGGATTGTAACTCTCACTAAGGCGCCGTTCGTAACTGAGGATATAGAGAGCGGCGTGGGCAGGTACTTTGCAAGGGTTGCATCTTCAGGGGGCAGCAAGAACGTGATTGTGGTAGATGCACACAATTCAAGGTATGAAAATGCCAAAAAGGAAGAGCTTGCTGGCATTTACAAGAAAAGCAGATATGTGGGTATGTACAAAAGTGCCATACTGCAGTCGCTGAAGACCAGAAACTCTGGCAGGATTGCTTTCGGGGCTGCGTCACAGAAGATAAAACCGCTGCTTGATGATTCGGCTGACATTGGGGAAGGATATTCAAGCGTGGGCGTCTTCAGCTTTGGCAATGGGCAGCGATTCTGCATGATATATTTAGATGCAAACAACATGCTTCCGAAGCTCAGGCAAAAAATAGTGAAGCATGTAAAGGTCAAATTTGGCATGAATGCAGAAGCATACACCACAGACACGCATAGCGTCAACTCACTCGCATACAACGTCTCAAATGTCCTTGGCAGGCATGTTGATGAAAAAAGGCTGCTCAGCATTTTAGATAGTATGATAGACGCGGCTGTGGGCAACATGGAGCCTGTATATATGCAGTACAAGAATTTCATTGTAGAAAATTTCAGAGTGTGGGGGCGCGGCGCTGATAGGAAAATAACAAAGGCGAGCAAGGAGATAGTAAGGAATTTAAACAGGCTTGCGCCAGTTATAATAACGGCTGGCTTCGTTGCCGCCGCATTTGCCATCTCTGTGATATAGGTGTATTCTGTTGCCAGGCGCAATGCTACTCGTTGCCGCAAACCTGCTCGCCCTGCTTTCGTTGGCTTATGCATTCAAGGGCGCAAAGGAATTGCTAAAGCTTGCTGCGGTTGCTTGCTTTGGGGCTGTAGTCTTCCATTTTGAAGCTATGCCCATCCTTGCGCTGCTTCCTGGAATATTGATCTTCGGCGCGCTGATATGGGCATTTGGCAAAAGGGGCTGGTACCTTCTTGCTGTGCTTGCAGTTTTATATGCAATTACCTTCAGTGGCTTTGGACCAAGAGCCATCTCGCTCTCCATATTTTTGGGCGCATTCTCAGGTGCAATCTCAATGCGCAGTGCTTCAAAGAGGAGCACTGATATTGTGGAAATAAGGAGGGATTTATTCCAGATTGCCTCAGGAATTGTAATAATAGCACTAATCCTTGCATTCGGCGCTGAGTATGCGGAATGGATTGTCATAGCCCTTGTGATAGTCGGCTATACCATGATAAATTATTCTGCAGGTGAGGGCAGGGGCATGCTCTCAAGGCAGATACGCAGATTGGAGAGAGAGGGAGTGCAGCCGGGCCATGGCGCAATCTGGCTTTCCATAGGCACACTTCTGGCATTTGGCTTCCTAGCAAAGGAGAATTACATAATGCTTGCAGTTTTTGCCTTGTTTTTTGCTGACCCCCTTGCCACAATCTTTGGAAGAAAGCTCAAGAGAAATGTGCGGCTGCCATACAACAAAGGCAAAACGGTCGGTGGCACTCTTGCATTTTTCGTAGTGCTTTCAGCCTTGGGCTATATTGCTGTTGGGTATTATGCGCTTGTGGTTTCGCTTGTCTGCGCACTTGTCGAAAG
>JAVZDR010000036.1:0-4473 GCA_038873795.1 Candidatus Micrarchaeaceae archaeon
GCCGTCTCCTCTGCTCTGGCGGCGCCGGCCTTCGCCGAAACCATGCGAGGCGGCTGAGCGGCTGGCGGATTTTCTTCAACCGCTTTTGCCTGCGGCTTAACCAGCTCTTCGGCTTTTGGCGGTGCCGGCTGTTGCAAGGCCTGGGATTGCTTTTGAGAAGTGTAAGGCTTAGGCTCGGCGAAATGCATGTTCCTCATCTTGAAGATGAGCATCTCGTTAGGGTCAACAACCATGCCAACCACTTACGACCTTTTGTTGAATAACATGGCTTCTCTCTTCTTTCTTTCAAATATGCCAAGGTGCTTGGCGCAGCTTATGCAGTAGTAGACTTTTCTCTTCGTAAGGAACCTCACATTGTTTTCCGAGCGCAAGTCGGTGTTGAATTTTATAGTCTTCTCGAATACTACGGCCTTGTTCCTCGGTATAGATCTGCCGCAATTGTCACACGTCACTAGTGGTTCTTTCCCTCTCATTGGACGCACCAATTATATTTTACCATACAAAGCAATAAATCTTTGCAATGGGTCTTTTATCACAGCCCTGCGCGCTATGAAAGCATCTTGTTTATCCTAGGCATGCTCTCGAGCGACCTGTCTTGCTCAATCTGCTGGTAAATCATATACATTATTCCGACAAGAAGCAGTATGCCCATGCCTGAGCCCACTGCACCTGTGAGCGTAGCAAAGGCCGCAAGGAGACCGACGAATAAGCTTCCGAGAACTGTGACTGTCATTATATACTTTTTCAGAAGACTCTCAACTATTCTTGGATCCCTTCTGAAGCCTGGGATCTGCCAACCGATGCTCTGCAGCTGGTCTGCCACAGCCTTTGGGTTCTGGCCTGTCATCTCTATCCAGAACCTGCCAAATATCACGCAGAGTATAAGCAGAACAAGCACATATACAACAACATGCACGAGCTCAGGGACCTGGATTACCCCACCAAAAGGCAGGTAAAGTGGTGATGTACTCTCGAAGAAGGCTATATAGGCAGGATAGCCGCCCCCATAAGGCGCTGGATACGGCTCTGGGAATGTGGGCGAGATCAGATAGACGAGGCCCCCCACAAGGTTCAGTGTGGTGCCGCCTGTACCTGTAGCTATAGGCTGATAGTAGGCTATAAAGCGTGCCAGTCCCATGAAATTGCCGGTGACTCCAGCTAGAGGCCTGAACCAGACTGTGAAGCTCAGCTCGAGTGACATCGCAAGTATGACAGGCAGCACGCTTACATAGAGGAATGGTATAGGGAGACGGCCGCCTACGCCCCTGAACTGGCTGAAAGCTAGAGGAAGCTCGACCTTTATATCGTAGGCATAGATGCTGATGAGCATGACAAGTATGGCAAAGAAGAGCGGGCCGAAGGCCAGAAGGGAGTCCGGTATCGCTGTTGCTCCGCCTCTGGTTATCGCATTCACAGCTGCTGGGAGCAGTATCTGGATTGTGCCTGCAATAAGCGCGAAGGAGACGCCTGCTGCTATGAAGAGGTTTATGCCGGATGTTATACCGTACTTGGTCATTGCTTCGTCAAGGAAGATTATGAATATTGCAGATATAGCTAGCTGCAAGACAACAAGGCCTGCTAGCGAGCTGCTTATTATAGGCACATAGCCTGTTGCAACGAAGACATAAGCTTCGACTATGGCTATGCCAGCAGCAAAGAGTTTCTGCAGGCTCTGGAAGCGGCCCTTCTGCTCGTTGTCGCTCAGGTCGACATTTATTATCTTTGAGCCTACGAGTAGCTGAAGAAAGATGCTTGCAAGCACTATGGGGCCTATGCCAACTGTGGCGAGGCTGCCAATCCTTGCGGCAAAGACTATGCTTATGAGTTGGAATTCGGGTGAGGTGGTTATCAGCGCTTGGTTTACCCCTAGCGCAGGTATGCTGAACATCAGCAGGTATGTGCTCAGTATCAGCGCAGTCCACTTCATCTTCTGCCTGAAAGAGAGGGGCATCTCTGCCCTCCTTATATTTGGCACAAGTTTTAGCAGTGGATCGAGCTTCTCCAGTCCCATCTAGATACCCAGTTAGCCGGGCTTAAGGCGCATTCGCAGCATGTAGGAATTATTAGCCATGAGCTCTCTTTTTATTTCTACGCCACTACTATATAAATCTTTTACCATTCCCGCAAAAAGAGCGGCGTAGGCATTTACCAGGCTACTTATAGAATTAGCCCTGCCATATCTTATAGATATGCCGCGCAGCGAGCCATTGCGCTTTACGAACTTGGCGCTCTCGGCGCCTGTGGTTTTTGACATGCTGCCGAGCAGCTCTTCATTTGCAGTGGTGGAGTTTTTGGCGTACTCTGCAATTTTGCCACCCGCTGCATAGAAGATGCCGTAGAGGTTTTCAGCAATTGGCTTTTCAAGAAGCGGCAGCATGTAAAGCAGGTAATAATCCTCATCTGCTCTTCTATCCTCGGCTTTTGAATGCATAACTGCGGCGGCGAGCCTGTCTACCACATCGCTGAAATTTCCAGCCGTGGCGCTTTGTGTATAGGCTGTGCCTTTTGGCACCGCAACGAATTGGCAAAATGCATCGCCATTATGCACGCAGTATTTTTCATGCACATCTATTGCCATGCCTGTCGAAGCACTCAGGTAGCCGGCAAGCATGCCAGCTTCGTATATGTGCACTTTGCCGCCTAGGGCAACACTGGGTCTAGGCTTCCCGATAAAGATGCTTCTATCGTCAAATGGATAATAGAGCATTTTGCTGAGCTCACCATTTCCGAGCAGTTCAAGCATTGCGTTAAGATCGCCGCCTTTGGCATAGATGTTCTTGCCTACAGAAAATCCAGAGTTGTATGCAAAGTTACGCATTGCGGCTGTTGAGCTGTAGAGTGCTTCAGGTATAAGTAGTGCGCCTGCCGATATTTTATTGCCTGCCTTTGCCAGCATATCGCTTATAAGAGCCTCTTCGAAGTCGTTTGCATCATACACCTCCACTGCGGTTTTTATGGATTTGCGCAGAGGATTTGGGTTTCGGGTGCTTTTGTGCGAAAGGTGTTTCGATGCATGCACCTTGATGTTTTTTAATTTTTTGGATTTTGCGGCTTTCACAACATGATTAACTCTACTTTTGGGCATTCTCCTAGTCGCCAACAACTCACCTGGTCGAATGCTATATTGCAGGATAAATACAAAAATCTATTTGTTGCAGGTTGTATGCTAAGTTTGTCCAAACCCGTGCTAGCCAGGTTGGTTTATGACTGATTTTATTGCATAGATAAGGAAACTTATTGCATGCACACTGCTGTATGCACTGCTAGAAGGCTGCACAACGGTCGCTGTTATCACATTCGCACCGTAAAACATAGAGACTGAGTATATTGTGGTGTTGGATTGCAATACTTTAACTCCAGAGTAGTTTGCAGGCAGAGGCGCAAGGAGCGTTGTTGTGCTGTTGACGGTGTAGTTTGTTATAAAGCGGTAGGCATTAAGTGCACTTGTGTGGTTGGAATATGCCAGGAAGCGTATTACCATATAGCTGCTGTTGCTATTATACAAGAATACTACTCCCTTATCATAGCCTTCTGATATAGAAGGTATAGAGGAGAATGGAGATTCGCGAGAGAGGGTATAATTGCCTATAACAGTTGGAGGAGATGGAAGGTAATTCCCTGGCGGAACTGTTGTGACAGACGATAAGGAAGAAGGTACTGTTGAGGTTGCTGTTGACTGCCTAGATATTAATGAATATGCAGAGTATATTAGTAGCAATACTACCACCACGGTCAGAGTGATGACAATCTTTTTTTGTATCATTTTGTTACACCTCTATTAACCAACTGTGCAACCGCTTGGCGTACATGAGTATACACCACCATCTGGAGCAGCGCAGGAGCTATAAAGAGTGCCATTGGCGCAGAAATACTCGTTATAGCAGTAAAGTCCGTATTTGGCGCAAGCTACACCTAAGCACCTTGAGCCAGCAGAATAATAGCCGCCCGTACAGTAAAGTATTGTGGTTGTAGATGTTGTTGTTGAAGTGGTTGTTGAAGTAGTTGTGTAGGTTGTTGTGGATGTTGTTGTTGAAGTGGTTGTTGAAGTGGTCGTGGAGGTTGTGGTCGATGTGATTGTTGATACACATACGCCTATGGCATAGCCTATGATAGCAGAACTAGGGACACACTTGCTACTTACATTTACATATCGGGTAATCTTAGAGGTATTATAACATGTATAACCAGATGGGCATGCAGCGTAGCCACAGTATCCTGCAGGTGCATCAACAAGGCAATAGCCACTTACAGTTGTCGTTGAAGTGGTTGTTGAAGTGGTTGTGGAGGTTGTTGTGTAGGTTGTTGTGGATGTTGTTGTTGAAGTGGTTGTTGAAGTGGTTGTGTAGGTGGTCGTGGAGGTTGTGGTCGATGTGGTTGTAGATGTTGTTGTTGAAGTGGTTGTGGAGGTTGTTGTGTAGGTTGTTGTGGATGTTGTTGTTGAAGTGGTTGTTGAAGTGGTTGTGTAGGTGGTCG
>JAVZDR010000037.1:0-4469 GCA_038873795.1 Candidatus Micrarchaeaceae archaeon
ACGCCCTCTTTTTCGCAGAAATCCACAAGCGCATCTTTGCCTTCAGCAAGCCACGTACCGCGGGGCTCCCAGATCACCGCATATTTGGATGGTATCATGCCGAAAAATTTCCCGGCAGCACTGAGGTTCTCTTTGCTGTATACGAAGCTTGCCGGCGTCTGGAAAAGGAGCTTTTTTGCTTCAAGTGCATCTGCCACATTGAGGAAAGGCCTGAGAAATTTCTCAGAGCCGCGTGCAAACCTGTAGGTATGGGTTATCTCCTGTGGCGCCTTTGCTATGAATTCGAAATCTGCGCTTGAGGACCTTGCTTCCATGAGCCATTTTGCGGCGGTCTCTATTTTAGGGAGTTTGTAAAATGTGGAATCTATCTCTATAGTATCGAATAGCGATGCATAGGCTTCCATCCTGCTCCCATAACTTTTCTTCCAATCATAGCCTATGAGCTGCCTTGGGTTGAAAAAATTAAGACCGCAGCAACCGATACGTAACATAGCATCACATGCTTTTTTTCTCGAGAGCTGGTGAGGTATCTGCATCCTCGCCTTTCTTTGCATGCTGCTTGCGCCAAAGATCCTTTGAAGGGCAATTGGGATCAAGGTCCATCTCGAAGACCTTGCCCTTGCCGTAGAAGACCTTCACTATAGGGGTATGGCATATGCTGCAGACCTTGCCTGTTGGCACTATCTTCCTCCCCTGCGGCAGCGGGAATGTGACAGTGCATTTGGGCCAGTTGCTGCATCCGACAAAGATCTTGCCCGCTTTTGATCTTCTTATTACAAGATCGCCACCATCATTGGGGCATTTGCCCAAAACTTCGGATTTTTCTGTTTTGGAGAGTGCATCCTTCAGCGTGGCCCCTATTGCGCTTTCATTCTTCTTGAAATCCTCTATTATCTTTTTTATAATGCCCTTAGCCTCTTCTATAACCGCATCTTTGTGCGCCTTGCCTAGCATTATGTTATCCATGCTTACCTCAAGCTCCCTTGTCATCTTTTCATCGAGTATCTCGCTGCTATACCTTGAGAGCGCGGAAAAGACGCTGAGGCCGAATTCTGTCACGGTTATTGCGGGGCCCTTAACGTAGCCGCGCTTGAAGAGCGTGTCGACTATCTCTGCCCTCGTTGCCTTTGTGCCAAGATTCTTCTTCTCAAGAAGCGCTATCAGGCTCGCCTTGGTATACCTCTGCGGCGGCTTTGTCTTGCCCTCTTTCATGTAAAGCCTTTCAGGGATTATGCGCTCACCCTCCTTGAAGCCGGAGAGATCCTTTTCATCGTATTTTATGTATGGTGCATAAAAATCTATCCAGCCATTGCGCTTCAGAGCAATGCCATCTGCAGAGTACTTTTCGCCGCCAGCATCTATCACCACTTCTGTCTTCTCAACTGTTGCATATTCTGCAAAGGATGCCATGAATCTCTTTACGATCAGGTCATAGATCCTGCTCTCATCGGCTGAAAGCTTTTTTGGAATAATGCCGGTTGGGAAGATCGCGGGATGGGCCTCATCTCTCTTTGCGCCTTCCGCTGGCTTGAATCTACGCGCATTAATCAGAGCTTCAGCATTCTTTGAGTATGCTGGATTCTTTGAGAGGTCTGAGATTATCCTTGGCAGGTTCAGGGCAGATGGAAGCTTCTGCGAAGAAGTCCTTGGATAAGATATCAATGCCCTTTCGTAAAGAGTCTGCGCTATTGCAAGTGTCCTCGACGGATCCATTCCGAAAACCCTGCTCGCTTCAAGTTGCAGATCTGTAAGGTTGAATGGCGGGTATGGCCTTAGAGCGTATTCGCTCTTTTTAGACCTCTCAACAAACGCCTCTGCGCCCTTGCTCTTCTCCAGCACCTCCTCGGCAATGGCCTTTTCTTTGATGGCGCCTTTTGCGTTTTTGAAGGTTGTGCCATTTGCAACAAGCAGCACCTCCCAGAAAGGCTCAGATACGAATCGCCTTATCTCAAGCTCACGCTTTGCGAGTATGGCAAGCGCTGGGCCTTGAACCCTGCCTATGCTTATGACGCGCCTTATGCCATTTGCTGTGAGGGCCCTCATCAGCGCCCTGCTCATGTTTATGCCCCAGAACCAGTCGATTATGTGCCTTGTCTCACCAGCTTCAAAGTTCAGGGAATCGAAGTCGTTGAGGTTTGTATACGCGTTTAGCAGGTCTTCGTTTGTAGTGGTTGAGAACTTCATTCTCTTGACATTGCCAGTTGTTATGCCAGAATTGACGTCATTGTTTATTATCTGCTTTATTATGTTGGTGCCTATGACCGTGCCCTCTATATCGTAGTCGCATGCATTTATGAAGAGGCTGCACCTTTTGCCTATGGCAAGAAGCGTATCAAGGTAGCTTTTTGTAAAATATGCGGCCTTGCTCACAGTATAGGATGGAACCCATTCTATTTCAAAGACTGGGAAACCCTTTGCTGTGTTTTTCTGTTTAAGCGTAAAAAGATGCCCGGCTGCGGCCGCAATGTAGACGCTTCCGCCATCGCTCTCCTTCACCTCATAGTAGCTTACCCTGCCAAGAACATTATGCTTGAAAGAGCCTTTGCCTATGGAGGCTGCAATCCTATATGCTACGCTTGGCTTCTCAGCTATTATCAGCTTGTTCATCCAAATCAGTGTCGCCCTTTGCTCTTCTTTGCCTGCAATGCCGCGGCTTTAGCCTGCTGCGCTGCGCCCGACTTAGATATGTAGTAAGCCATGTAGAAGCCGATTATTAGGCCTATGATTATTACTACATAGAACGCAGCCCCACCGCCATACGCAATGAAGACTGCTATTGCAAGTATGGTTATTACGATTATTGAGAAGGCCAGTGCAAGCCCTATCTTTTCTTCTTTCGATAGATCCATTCCCATACCTAGAAGTTTAATTGACGGAAAAAGTTAAATAGTCTTGCATGCCTGGCTGGTTCGATGAAATCAAAAAGGCATATATAGTTATTCATCTAATTCGGTACTAATTCGTGATTTAGTGGAGGCAATCTTGGTAATATGCATAACTCTTGTTGCTGCGCTCTTCGCATCGTTCGCGCAGTATTTATTCAAGAGGGCTATGCCGAAATTCAGGTTCAGGCTGCCAGAGCTAATAGCCTTGCTCAAGGACAGGACAATCATAGCCGGCATCATAATATACTTCATAGGCCTTGCCATATACCTCGTCGCGCTCGAGAAGGGCCAGCTTTCATTTGTATATCCGATCTTCGCCAGCTCTTTCATTTTCATAATGCTAATCTCAAGGTTCATGCTCAATGAGAAGCTCACTGGCATGCGCATACTTGGCATACTTCTGGTCTTTGCTGGCGTTGTGATGATTTCCCTGACATATTAGGCGGGTTTATGGTCCTCAAAAACGTTAAGGTTATGCTTTCTCTTGTGCTCGTCCTCAGCACCTTCCTTGGAGGGCTTGGCCAGCTCCTCTTCAAGCTCAGCATGCTCAACTTAAGCTCAGAGCTCCTTTTCGGCGTATACTTGGTATTTGGCATAATCGCATATGCGGCTTCAACAGCATTCTACTTCTACGCGCTGAGCAAGGCGCAGCTCAGCTGGGTCTACAGCTTCGGCGGTCTAAGCTACATCTTCGCAACCATCTTCGCTCTCTTTGTTCTCAATGAAGCAATATCGCCGCTGAGGGCTGCAGGCATACTTGCTATAGTTGTGGGTGTCGGCATAATAGGTGCAAGCTAGTGGGTGCATGAACAGGAAGGCATTAATGGAGGTCTTTGAAAAAGGCAAGATAGAGAGCATAGTGATAATAAATTCAAAGACAGCAGACCCCAACTTCACCTACATTACTGACTTTGCCAGCGGACTCTTTGAGGGATCGACGCTTGCTGTTGAAAAAAGTGGCAAGATGACACTGCTTACCAGCGAGCTCGAATATGAGACTGCAAGAAGTCAGGCTGCAAGAGGCATGAAGATCGTAAAGGTGAATGGCAGTAACGCCGATGCAGAGATGGAAAAAATTGTAAGAGGGAAGAGGATAGGCATAAATGGAGATTTCCTGCCTGTGGCACTTTACAAAAAGATTTCAAAGCACAAGCCAGGCGCAATTAAGGATATAAGCGATCTACTCGTAGAGATGAGGTCGATAAAGACAGAAGATGAAATAATGAGGATAAGGAAGGCATCGCGGATAGTGAAGAAGGCTATGCATGCAATAAAGGGCGAATTCAGGGAAGGCATTACAGAGCTGCAGCTTGCTGCTAAGTTCAACTACATTATGCAGGATGCGGGAGCCCAGGGGCCGTCGTTCGAGACAATAGTCGCATTCGGCAAAAACGCAGCAATGCCGCACCACTCCCCGGATTCAACGAGACTGAGAAAAGGCGATCTGGTGCTTATAGACGCAGGTGCTAGATTCAGGAACTATTGCTCGGATGTGACAAGGACATTTGTCTTTAAAAGAAGCTATGCAGACAAAAAGGCGCTCAGAATGCTTGAGGTGGTAAAGGAGGCGCAGAGGCTTGCAAT
>JAVZDR010000038.1:0-4440 GCA_038873795.1 Candidatus Micrarchaeaceae archaeon
ACTATCATCGACTTCTCAGCCTGAGCGACTATGCCTTTCCCTTTCTCGACGAGTGCGGGAAACTCCTCCAGCGCTTCGTGCGATGCCAGGTCGTTTATTGCTGATCTTATAGCAAATTCCGATTCGAATTTCCTCGTGAGCCATCTCAATGCGAATGGATAAGTTCTATAGCTTGAGTTTATGTAAGAGGCTATCTCCCTTGATGATCGTGACCTGAGTGCTGGCATCTCCAACAATTGGAATATCTGCACATATCTACTGTCTTCGACATAGCCTGCCCCGTCTGTTATGAATACTTCTATCGCTATGGTCTGACCCTCTTCGAGTTTTGTTTCATCACCATTGTCAAAGTTGGGTATGAAAAACCTTGCATGCAGGTTGCCCGACTCTATAGCATGCCCTCCAAGATTCCTTATAGGCCTGAACCCTTTTGCCTCTGCAATTTTTCCCACCTCTGCGCCTATACTTCTCAGGCTGGCTCCAGCCCTTACAGTACTTATCGCCGCATTCAGTGCCTCCTCCGCTGCCTCAGTGAGTTTTCCATAATTTCCAGAAAGGTCTATTGTGATCGCGCAGTCCCCTAGGGTATCGCCCTTTCTTGCCCCAACGTCAACCTTTATCACGTCCTTGCCAAAGGTTCTTACATCGCCTGCCTCTGGCGTGTCATGGGCTGCAATGCTATTCAAAGAGATGCTGGCCGGAAATGCCAAGTCAAAGCCCTTTTCCTTGATGAAATTCTCAATCTTCTCTGCTGTCTCGCGAATGCTAGCGCCTTCCTTGATTATCTCTCTGGCAAATCTTAGCGCAGCATAAGATACCTTCCCAACCTCTTTTGCGTCTTCCATATCAAAACTCAAAGCTTCTTCTGCAAGCCTCCTTCCTTGAGCTCTTCAGCATCGTACCCAAGCTCCCTTAATATCCTCATCACAGCCGGCATCACTTGGTTGTCTATGTAATATTCAGGGTCATAATCCTTTGCCACATCCTCTATCTCAGCCTTCTCCGAGATGCTGTTTCCATGCTTTGTTATTACGTAGCCTATAGAGACGCCCTCAAGCTCGTCCCTCCTCTTGATGCCCTTGGCAATTGCCTTCTTCGCCGCAGCGACTTCCGGTGCATTTATGTCATAGCTGTTTATGCCTTTTCTGAGCTGGGTGTGGATAACGAACTCGCTCAAGGGCACTGTACCTTTCCTTATCTCTGCTATCGCCTCCTTAACAAGCGCAGCAGCCTTTTCCTTGCTGCCATCCTTGAGTATTGCCTCGAGCACAGCCTTCTGCGTATCCCTGGCTATCTTCGCCCAGTCCCTCCTCACAAGCTCGAAACCCCTTATCTTTATCCTACCTGACTCTGATATTAGTGCATACTTTTTCTTGGCGCCGCCTGTGCCTACGCTTTTGCTTACAAATACCCCTCTTGTATAGAAATCCTCAAGTTCAAGCTCCATCGAGCGTGGCAGGCTCTCATTCACACTTTTCAGGAAGCTCATTGCATCGTCTTTGCTTTTGTTGCCAAGAAGCATTATTAGGCTATCTGTGTCTGTGTATATAACCTTGAATCCTGCCTCCTCCGCCTTGCTTATTGTGCTTTTAATGAATTCCCTGCCGAAGGCCGTCGTGCTGGCTGCGCACTCCTTGCTGTACCATCTTGACCTCGCATAGCCCAGATAGCCGTAGAAGGAGTTGGCTATTATCTTAAGTGCCTGAGACCTAGCCGCAAGGGTTTTGTTATCTGGATTCTTCTTATATTCTTTCTTTATTTCACTCCTTTCATTTATAAGCATCTCAAGTATTGTGGGTATAATGCCCTTCCTGTCTTTGGAAAACCTTACCCCTATCGGAGATTCATAGTAGTTGCTGCACTCTCTATCGCATATTGTTGATGGATCTATATTATGAGCAATTATGATAGAAGGATAAAGGCTCCTAAAGTCTAGCACTGCGATATTTTCATATATCCCAGCATCTGGCATCTTGACATATGCGCCCTCTATCTGCGTCTCCTGCCTTGATGCTATTTCGCCTTCGCTTGGCTTGTTGGGTATTATTTGGCTGTTCATATGGGCATAGCGCATCAAGAGGTGCTCGACAAGCTGGCCTGTGGTGGATATAGAGGCTTCACTCAATGTTGTTCCCGCAACCTTCGCAACCTCTACCATCAACGGCAGGAAAAAGTGGTAGAGCTCATCCAAAGAGAGCGAATCGCCAAGTGAGTATTCCGCTAGTTCCTCAATCTCCTTCGGATCCTGCCATATCTTCCATATATCCTTCCTTTCAACGCTCTTCTTCCTTTTGCCTGTGATCGCATGGTAAACTTCACTCAGCGTAAGGTTGTTGACTTTTATCAGCTGCTCAGATGCACCTACGACAGAGACGAATCTAGCAACATTATAGACGTCGAAGTTGATCCTTCCAGGAATCTTTACAGCTTCTATAAGGCCATGATGCTCTTTCTTGATTTCCTCGCCGTCGAATCTACCTATCTCGAACCTAAGCCCATTCCTGCGAGATCTTTCCAGGATGTATGGAAGGTCGAAGTTGGACGAGTTGTAACCCACTATTATATCAGGATCGATGTTTTTTATTATGTTTGAGAAGCCAGCGAGCATCGCCCTTTCGCTCTCAAATGTCGCGACGAAATCCTTTGCTATCTTTTTCGTAGTGAGCACTTCACTTTTCAGGCTAGATGCATAGCTTATCATTATTACAGGATCGGTTGAAGGGCGCGGTATACCCGCCGGGTTGTATGTCTCTATATCGAAAGAGACGTGTGTGAGTGGGACTCCACTTTCATCAGCAAGGCTTTCTATAGAGTCTACTACCATTTCGCCTCCATCTTTATGCGCCTTTACAATGTTCTCATTGAGCGGTATTATGCCTTTGTCTATTATGTAACGTTTCCAGAAAACAATATCATATTCAAAACACTCGCCAAGGATCTCCGCAGCCTCTTTTAGCTTAGGAATATACTTAGGCTGCTTCGCATATATGGCAAATGCCCTGACCTCTTTGCCCATGAGCAGCATCTTCCTTTCTTCAACCCTTACCGGCTTCACTTCCACCCCATTATCATTAGCTGAGAGAGCTAGTACATCTTTAGCTGTTACTCCGATCTCGCTTGGAACGAGGTAGAAGTAGGGCAGGAAGTTTCTATCAAAAAACACATGCAGAGCACCATCCTTGCCCTTCAGCAAGAATCTGATCACAGCAGTGCCATCATCTATAACATAATCAATGTCTATAATTATTCCCTTAAATTCGACAGCATCCATGCCATTTACTTCAATCGATGCCACCAAGCGCGGCTAAAATATCGGCCAAAACCCGTCTCAGCACACCGCTGGATTCAGCTGCTAGGCTTTCCCGGAGCTTCCTGCAGTTTGGCCCGCGTAAGCGGCAGCGGAGGCACAAGCCCTATAGAATAGGCGATCAAGGTGCCCCTTGAGCCACACTCAAAATTTATGGCATTGATCAGCAGCTCAGCATAGTCTAAAGGAAGGGTTTTTTTCTCGTTCCACGTGCTCATTATTCTCTCTACATCTTTCTTATTCTCTTTAGACAATATGTTGCCAATTATCTTTATCTCCCCAGCTGGCTTGGCGTTGGCTCCAGCCGCCCCCTCATACGATGCAACAAAAGTGTACGCAACTTTGATAGAGTCGCCATCGGCAGAGACATTATCAAAGTTTATGTTGAACCGCATATTCGCTACATTCTCATCCGCATTCCTCGTTGCTTCCACCTTGTCTACAGCCATTGATGTTATCATTTTATCACCATTAATAGCACTGCAAAAGGATGAACCCACAAAACCAACCGGCCACCAAACAAGCCGTAAAATGCATCATCCAAATCCATATGGGTCTATATCCTGATGCGGTTGTATTCGCTAATATTTTGTGTAGGTTAATATTTATATACTTTGCACCGCAAACGCAATTCTCCAAAATCAGCAAATGCACGTCGCCTGCCGTAAAAATTTACCTTTATTTAAAAAAATTCGATAACTTTAAATTTTAGTTTGCGCAATTACTATCAGATGGCTATGCCAAACAGGAACAACTCCACTAAGTACGAGCTGTTTGTAAACGAAATCCGAAAAATATCAAAAAAGAAAGAATGCAATGCTTACGAAGAACAAATGAAAAGGATGGCTGCGCTAGTAGCCGCCCTCTCCTCCAGCCACTCATGGAAGACTTATGAATATCTCCATAGCAATGCGCCATTCGAGCGCGATGCGATAATGGAAGAAGCACGCAATGCCTTTGATGAAGGCTGGAAGAACATAAGCGAGGTAGATATGGAAGAGGTGCTTAGTGGTTCTATACCCGACCATCTTTTCTCATTTTGGGCTTTCAACACGATACCGAATGAGGATAGGCGCGATATGATAAACTTGTTTTCTGAGATGAAAAAGGAATTTGCTGACGGTATTGAAATC
>JAVZDR010000039.1:0-4300 GCA_038873795.1 Candidatus Micrarchaeaceae archaeon
TGCAGGGGGTGAGATTTGAACTCACGCATGCACTAAGCAAACGGGCCCTGAACCCGCCGCATTTGACCAGGCTCTGCCACCCCTGCGCAATATGATTTGAACGAAAAGATAAATAAATGTGTGCGCAATTGCATATGATGGCATGCTTATTGGAATTGTGGGGGCGCCCAACAAGGGTAAGAGCACTCTCTTCGCGGCAATGACCATGCTCAATGTAGCGATAGCAGACTACCCCTTTACGACTATAAAGCCCAACCACGGCATTGCTTACGTCTCGAAAAAGTGCGTAGATTCTGAGCTTGGCGTGCACTGCAATCCAAGGAATTCGCTCTGCATAAATGGCACAAGGTTTGTGCCAATTGAGATTGTAGACGTTGCCGGCCTTGTCCCAGGGAGCCACATTGGCAGGGGGATGGGCAACCAGTTCCTCAGCGACCTCTCAAGCGCAGAGATGCTCATACAGGTGATTGATGCCAGCGGTACAACAGACATAAATGGCAACAGGTGCGAGGGCTGCGACCCAGTGGAAGAGATAAAGATGGTGCAGGACGAGCTTGCCTTCTGGCTTAGCGATATAATAAAGAGGCATGCGGGCATGCTCCGGAAGAGGGCAGACGGCGCAGCTGCGCTGCGGGAAGTCCTTACAGGATTGAAGATCGATTCTGCCATGATAGAAAGTGCGGCCAACGAGCTTGGCCTGTCGCTCTCTGGCATAAACTGGAATGAGGGCGATACGCTTGGATTTGCAAGGGCACTGCTTAGGATGAGCAAGCCCATGCTAATTGCTGCGAACAAGATAGACATGCTTAGCAGTGCAGCAAGGAAGAGGCTTGAGGAGAGGCTTGCGGGCTACAACTATGTTGAGTGCTCTGCAGAGATAGAGCTTATGCTCAGGCGTGCATCAGCAAGCGGTCTGATAAGCTATCTGCCTGGAAGCGCGGGCTTCAGCTTGCTGAAGGGCGCAAGCAAGGACCAAGAGGATGCGCTGGAATATGCAAGGAAGTTTCTCGCAAGCGCAGGCACGACCGGCGTGCAAGAGCTGCTGAACAAGGCAGTCTTCGAAGTGCTTAAGATGATTGTGGTATATCCAGTGGAGGACGAGAATAAATATACAGACCATTACGGCAACGTTCTCCCCGACGCGCTGCTCCTCCCAAGAGGCTCAACCGCTGCAGACCTTGCAATGGCCATACACACCAATCTAGCAAAGGGCATGCTCTATGCAGTAAATGCAAGGACTAAGATGCGCCTCAAGAAGGACTATGTGCTAAAGGACAACGATGTGATAAGGATAGTCAGCGCTGCTAAGGAGTGATGGGCTAGCCCACGCTCACCTTTCTTGAATGTGAGAGCACTGCAAAGCCAAGTGAGACGAGCACAACCAATGCGAATGGCGTTGCCAGCCAGTAGCTGATCAGGAAGCTTATGCTTGGTATGGCTGATGGCAGCACGTATTTTATTATCTCGTAGATTATGACAATTGCTATGATGTAGATTATGCCAGCATATACGCCATTTATCACGCCGGCCCTGGCTGCAACCTTCATGTCCTTGGAATTCCTCCCTATCTCTGCGCCGATTGCCGCACCTATTATTATTGGCAGTATGAGAGCGCCAGGCATGAAGAGTATGAGGTCTGCAACGCCCACTATGCTGCCGCCTATGCCGCCTTTTGATATAATGCCGCTTTGCGCAGCAATGATCACTACCAATGATATGACAAGAAGGAGGATCCACAGAAACATTGGCGCTGCAATCTCTACCTGAACATTTTTGGCTGCGCCGCCTTCATCATTTTGCTCTACTCTGCTTTCGGCTATTGAAACACCTATAGTTTAGCGATAGCAAGTTTAAAATATTTTAGCAACTGCGCGCTTTGTGTATGCAATGCCAATTTCCAGCTGAGATTGGGGCCTTTGCGGCTCAGCCAGGCAAGAGTACCTTTGCATATCTCTTTTTCCAAAGAGTATCGCTGTGGTAAATGCCGATATATCTATCCTTGCGGCTTTTTACAATCCCTGCGTTGCATTCGATCTGTTTATATCTGCCAGCAGATCAGTAGGCCTCGCCGTATCTGAGGCTTCGGATCTCTCCAAAGTCAATGGTGGAGCCATAGCCCAACGCTATTGCATGCATCGCATCTATGTCAATGCTCCTCATGAGGGGTGAGAGCATGCTCTCCCTTGGCTCTATATTTATCTCTCTGCCCTGTGCGAAGTAGTTCATTGCAGGGAGCACAAGCAGCCTCTTCCCCTTGTAGAAGCCGTAGAGGAAGCAGCGGAGCCTCTCCCTTGATCCCGCATCCGTAAAGACTGCTATGGATGGGTGCTCATGGCCCATTATAAGCGTTGAGGCGCCCCTATATGCTTTTGGCATTTCTTCGCCGTGGAAGAAGAGATAGTTGCCTATGAGAAGCTCCTGCCTGGCTATGGTTATGCCGAATGATTCCCTGTATCTGTCTACGAAGTTGTCATGGTTACCCTTTATCAGTATTAGCTTTACCCCCTTTTCCTTGAAATGGTTGACGAATTCATAGAGCTCGTTGAATTCCTCAGTATCGACATCTGAGAATTCGTTCTTTATGTCGCCGTCCACAACTATTGAGCCAGCCCCTGTGGCAGACAATGCATTGTCAAGAGAATCCATTATGTGCTTTAGGTTCATCTTGGGCAGGAAGATGCCCTTCTTAGCGAGTACGCCCTCATAGCCAAGGTGAAGGTCAGCTATCGCAAGGGCGCCGATGCTCCTTATGAATGCTATGGGCATGCCATCAAGCAGCTCTATCCCATTGGAAAGCCTCATGCAACCACGCAAGTCACTTTGCTAGCCAGCCCTGCATTGGCTTTATCCTCCTCATCACCTGCCTGTGCAGGTACTGCAGGTACTTGACCCTGCCCTTCATCTGCACAACGTCGGCACTGCCGAATGTTATAAGTGAGTGGGCAAATGGGCTCGGCGTCGGGGTTTCTATGAACTTGTACTTTATGGGGCCGTTGGCTATGCCCCTCAGCACCTCCCTCAGCCTTGGAAGGTCCATCACATCATTGAGCACCTCGCGGTAAGCCTCATTGATTATTGGAAAATTCGGGTACTCGCTCTCTATAGCCTTGAAAAGAAGCTGCGAATTGAACTGCTGCTTGCCTATTGTTATCTTCCATCCCTTGTAGTTCTTCAGTATCATGAAGCTCCTCGCTGCAACGTGCCTGAAGTGCCTCTTCATGAGCTCAGTGTTCTTGAGGTTGCGCCTGAGCATTGCCTCTATATCTGAATTGAGGAGCGCTGTAAACGCATCATCTATCATGACCTTTGTCACCTTTGCATTGCCTGGCGAGAGCACGAAGCCATTGTCGTGGACCATTATGCCTATGTCCTGGTCGAGGAAGTCGCCGAGGAGCATGGCGAAGAGCCTCGAGAGCGCGTCGTTTACGCGCCTGCCGAAGAGGGCGTGGAATATTATGTAATGCTTCTCTGATTTGCTGTCATATGTTGATTCAATAAGAAGCAGGTTTCTGTTTGGTATATAGCCTGCAAAGAGGAACTGCTCTACGAAGTAGTTGAAGATCGCTATCTTCGCGTTCCTGTTTATGGGGAGCCTGCCAAGAATGGATTCAGCCTCAGCTGGCATGCCTGCATGCCGCGCCTTCCTGAAGCTTGACTTCTTCAGGTAGTTCGAGACTACATCCAGCATCTCCAGCCTGAAATCGCCTATGCGCATTGCGAGCTCGAAGCTCAGGGGAAGCTGCTCGGAGAACCATGGAGGTATTGTTGGCGCCGCTGATTCTGCTTCTGAGACAAAGCACTTCATGCCCCTTGCATACTCAAACTTGTAGAGCCTGCCGCCTAGTGTGAATATGTCGCCAGGCTTGAGCCTTGTGAGGAATTCCTCTTCTATGTTGCCGATCCATTTCTTTGTGCTGGCCATTATGACGCTTGCTGATACTTCATCTGGTATCGTGCCCAAATTGAGCATGTATATGACTTTTGCGTACCTGCCACGCCTGCCAAACATATTCTCTTTTTCATCATACCATATCTTGCCATAGACGCTCCTGCTCTCAAGGCCGACATAGTTGCCCGCAAGGTAATTGAGCAGGGCCATGAACTCAGGCTTCTGCAAATCATGGTAAGGGTATGCGCGCCTCACCACATCAAAGGCCTCATCAACATTCCATTTCTTGGTAAGAGACATACCCACTATGTGCTGGGCCAGCACATCAAGAGCATTGAAGATTATCTCGAAGGAATCGAGCCTCTTCTCAAGGGCATTTGCCGCCATTACAGAGCATTCTACAAGGTCGTC
>JAVZDR010000040.1:0-4192 GCA_038873795.1 Candidatus Micrarchaeaceae archaeon
GCATTTGACAATTCGAGAAAGCTTGGCCCGGCCCTTATCCTCTTGCAGCGCTTGCAGCGCTTTACCCTAACGCGCTTTGGCAGGCTCTCTATGAGCATTGCTCTTGCGCAGTCCTCGCAGAAAGCGCCGTAGAACTTTACATCATTGCTTGACCTGCCGCACCTTGGGCAAAGCTTTGCCATTTATACACCACCACCGTAGTGCCTGCTCACTATGGCACCGTAGAAAGGCCTTGTTATAAGCACGCCGAGAAGCGCACCAAGTATTGTGGATTCGGAGAAGCCTATTATGCTCACAAGGGATGTTGAGAAAAGAAGGGGCAGCATTGCTATGACAAGCAGCGCAGCATCAGCCCAGACTATGTAGAATGCATTGCTGAGCTTTGTCTTGGCTGCGAGGTCCTTGCCCATGAGTATCTCATCAGTTATTATGATCTGCGCATCGACGCCTGTGCCCACTACTGCTATCATCCCCGCTACAGCAGCAAGGTCTATGGTGCCTATGAGCCCTATCACTGAGAGTATTATGAAGAGCTCAGCCACTGTGGTTATTATTATAGGCACTATGAGGAAGAGCTTTTTGTACCTGATGATTATCACTGATGAAACTGCAATTATCGCTATTATGCCTGCTATCCCGCTTACATATAGCGAGGATTTCCCAAGCTCAGGGGGTATCAATGTTGGCGCGCCGACTATCACAGATACGGGCAGAGCACCGCCGCTGAGTATGCTTGTTATTGTGGTTGACTGCTGGCTGGCATAGTTTATCTTCTGCTGGTATGGCAGGGCTGGAGGCGCAAAGCCAGAGATCTGGTAGCTTTGGCCGGATGTGCCATTTGTTACGCCTGGGCTCAGGAGAGGCGCTGAAAGGAGGCCAACAGCTGGCCATGAATCAACAATATAGCTCTGCTGGCCTGGTGCCATTGCTACTGAGGTGAAGACTGGCGTGATGTTCTGCACTGTCTCAAGCCTCAGCGTGTAGTTCATGCTTCTTATAGCGCTTGCTAAGCTGCTTGGGGTGCCTTTTGATGCTATTATGACATTGTGGTATGTTGAGTTGTGGGCGGCAAGGAAGCCCATGACGCTGTTGAGGTTGCTCTGGTTGCTGTAGAGGATCTGAAGGAGTATGGGATTTGACTGCAGGGCGAGAGCCTGCTGAAGCGCAGAGATTGCATTCTGCTCAGTCATCCCAGAGATAAGACTTGCGTCAAGTATGGATGAATTGAGTATCACTATGCTGTTGCTCGGCCTATCGAGAAACATGTAGAGCGGCTTGTTGGCCTGTCCATAGACGATCTTTGAGAAGTGGTTTGCCGCAGAGGTGGTTATGTAAAAGTCAACAGCCCATGAGACGTTGCCTCCTTGCGTAGTGGGAGGCACTGTGCCTATGCTTCCTGGGAGTATGCCTGAGCCATTTATAGCTTCTTTGCCATTGACTATGCCTTGGAAGACACCCTGGCTCTCTATTATTGCAATAGTCTGGTTTATCTCCTTGGGCGAAACTGTGGGTATTATCACATAAACCTCTGAGTTGCCTATGCCCTCTATTGTAACCTCCTTGAGGCCGAATGTCGAGACGCGCTGCTGGAGTGTGTTTATAAGGCTGCTCATCTGGTCAGGATTGACGGGGTGGACAAGCGTAACAGGTATCTGTGTGCCGCCTATGAACTCTATGCCGAAGTGGAGTATGTGGGGGCCGCCGTAGAGCGCGTCGAGCACCCCAAGTATGGCTATGAATATTATGAGCGTGTATATGCGCCTGTCCTTTATGTAGCCGAGCAATGCCATTATCTCAACTCCTTCCTCTTCTTGTAGAGCAGCACCATCGGCGCGTTGCCGAACCATGTTGTGAATATGTCTGCAATTAAGCCGAAGAGCACAACGCCTGAAATTTCAAAGTATGTTGGAACGTATGCAATTATTGAGACTATGAAGAGCGTAGCAAACGCGACTATTGCGGTTGTTGTCATAGTCAGGCCTGTCTTCATAGCCGAATATGCGCGCTCTTCAGGAATGCCCTCCTTGCGCTTGAGTATCCTTATTGAGGTTAGTATTTCTGTATCTATAGAGTAGCCTATCAGCATAAGCAGGCCGCCGAGGCTGGAAATGCCCATGGGTATGCCAAAGAGGCCCATCATGCCTATTGCCACAATGATGTCGTTGCCAGCGCCAAAGATTATTGCAAGCGAGGGCACAATTGACCTGAATATGAAGAATACTGCTATGGAAATGAGTACGAAGGCTATGATTATGACAGTCTCGACCTGCGAGAGGAAATACCTGCCAAGAGTTGGCGTGACGTTCTCATATTCAGAGATGCTTACGCGCCCAAGCGCGCCCTCTATGAGGCTTATCACCTTGGCTTTGTAGGCTGCTGTCGCATTGTTGTATAGGCCCTGAGCCACTGCAACCATCTCAGTAGCATTGCTCGCATTGTAGCGCACGCTACCCACAAGGTAGGCCAATTCTGAGGCTTCACTTGAAAGGGAATTGCTCATGCCACGGAGCGATTCGTTTATGCCAGCCTGCGACTTGGCTATTATGGCAAGAAGCGTCGCATTGCCAGGGCTTCTCTGCAGCGAGAGCTCAGCGCTCGTCTTGTTGAATGCATATGCAGTGTAATTGCCAGAGAAGAGGTAGAGGGCCATGAGCTGGCTCTCAGCTATAGTGAAGTTGCGGTTAGCAGCTATTGTTATGGAATAGCCGCCGAGGGCGCTCTTTGTCACTGTAACCGGCGTGTTCAGCTCTTTTGAGAGTGTGCTGGCGAGCGTTGCTGCGCTCATTGTGGAATTTGAGCTCAGGGTTATGGTTATGCCGCCGCTGAGCGAGGTATCGAGCATAAGATGCGTGGACAAATACAAGCCAATGAAGAGCAGCACAACTGGTATAAGTATGAGCAGCTTAAGGTTCTTGTATGCATAAATATTCGGAATCTGCATTATACCAGCTAAAGGAGCAGTAAATTGAGGAAAGAAAAATATAAATAAAGGTCAGCCGTAGCGCTTCATCAGCTTGAGGTGCAGCGCATTTGTGAAGCCGTAGACTATCACCATCACTGCAAGGACGAAGAGAACGAGGCCGAAGAATGTATAGATTGTTAGAGTCAGCCTGGCGTAGAACATCAGCAGCATGCTCACAAGGAGCACGAAGATGGACCAGTAGATTGAGACGAAGATATGCCAGCCAGACTGCCTTTCCTGGTAGTGAAGCTGCCTCGCCATCCACATTTCTGGATCAACAACAATCTTCTGCTTTCTTTCAGCCATGAAAACACCGTTTAGATATAAACATTAAAGACTAAAAAGATTTGCGTTTGAATTTTTGCCATGCGCGTGCCAGTTTGATATTGGTGCGTAGTAACCCCATTCAGGCTTGCTGTCCTGCGCTGGCGCAGTATATGTATTTGATTGTTGTTGAGGTGGTTATTGCCATTGAAGTTGAGGCAGTTATGACGAAACTTTCACTATCGACTTGCCATAGATTGTGTAGGGTATGCCACTTACATCATCAGTATAGTTTATGGATATGTAGCCTGTGAAGAGCGACCCTACTGGCTGCGCATAGGTTGCGCCATTGCTATAGCACTGAACGCTTAAGGTATAGCTTCTGCCTGGCTGCATATAGATCTGGTTCGAAGGCGGCGCATACGGCGCCTGCATGTTTGCAGTGGTCTGCTGCGTGTTGCAGCCTATAGCAGTTATGTTTATGGGGTCATTCGTAGACTGCGTTATTGTAATGGTAAGCACACCAGAGCTTGAGAGCTGCGCTGACGTACAGCCGAAGCCTGCTGGAAGCAGGCATTCTGTGCCCGCAAAAGTTGAAGGGCTAAATAAGCCAAGAGTGAAGATTGCACCAAGCACAACAGCAATGATGAGAATAGCCCAGCCATATGTCATTAAGTACTCCATCGCGCTCTGCGCTTTCAATGAAGCCTTTTTCAAATGCATTAGGCATTCCATGGCTGGCTCTGCCTTGCTTTTGAGGTGTTCAGCAAGAAATTTGTAGCGCATGCTCCTGCCTGCATCTATAATGCAAAGAAAACATAAAAAGATTGTGATTGGAGTGCAGGGGGTGAGATTTGAACTCACGCATGCACTAAGCAAACGGGCCCTGAACCCGCCGCATTTGACCAGGCTCTGCCACCCCTGCGCAATATGATTTGAACGAAAAGATAAATAAATGTGTGCGCA
>JAVZDR010000041.1:0-4183 GCA_038873795.1 Candidatus Micrarchaeaceae archaeon
TCAAAAGTGGCGTATGGATTGTAATCAGCATTCCAGAAAGCCTGCATCATAGTCAGCTGATAAAGATCAGTTACCAAAGCCTTTCCCATTCACGCAACTCAAAGCAGCATGCCTTAGCATTATCATGCCCAGGATTTCTATAAATGTTTGTATTCCCCCACCGCCTTCCTTTCCCCTTCCATGCCAATCCTCTCCCCGATCCTTGTCAGCAGTTCTTCTATCTCGTCTGTCTTTCCAGCGCCCATTATAACGCTTTCATCTTCACCGGCCCCGAGCATCTCCCTCACATAATTTTTTTCTTCTGCTCCGAGGAATTTGCCATCACCATCCCCAAAGATTACAGCACCATACTTTGAGAATTCCGAATCCTGCAGTGTCATATTCTTTGCGTCGTTGTAGTTATCGTTGCGCATTTTTATAGCGAGCACCCTGCCGCCGCTCTTTATTACATCGTATATGGCAGGCTCGTTTGTACCTGTAAATGCGCTTGTGACATCAAATATTGTCACAACCCTGTTCTTCTGCTTCTGCGCATAGGCTCCTCCCTTTACGTCTATTCTCTGTATGAGCAGTCCGGCTATCACAAGCAGCGCGATTATTATGTAGTAAACCTTTATGGCCTCGCCGAGTATCAGGCCTGCGAACAGGAATGTCAGGAACGGCGAGAAGAAATAGGTATTTGTGACAAGCGTTGTCTTCAGGGACCTGAATGCTATGAAGTAGGTGTAAAAGCCGATCACATTGTTTGCCACAGCAACATATACTATTGCTATTATTTCAGCGAGATTCAATGGCGAAAACCTGAATCCTGTGGCTGCGAAAAGCGCTGCAAAGAGGACAAACAACGATATGTTGAATGTGGATATGCCGCTTGCCATGTCAAACATATACCTTTTTGCGAGTACGCCGCCAAGAGCATAGGCCAGAGCGCCGAATGCGAGGAAGAGTATAATCAGTGCATCGGGGCCTCCCGATATGCTAAAGCCACCGGCACTCATAGCTATAAATATGCCAACGAACGCCAGGAGCAGCGCAGCTATCTGGTTGATGCTGAGCCTCTCCTTGAGCAATATGGGCAGGAAAATTAGCATTAGCAGCGGAGAAGTCCTGAAGACAACTGTAGCGAGGGACGCGCTGACAAACCTCTCAGCAAACATTATGAAGAACCCTATCGGCAGATAGCTCAGCAGCCCCACAGCCACAGTCAGCCCGAGCATCTTTTTATCCTTAAGCATCGCCACAGCATCATTTCTCCTTCCGGCCGCCTTTGTTATAAGCAGCGCGAATGGCGTGGCGATCAAGTATGTCAGCATGAAAAATTCGAAGAGGTTCATGCCTTTGGCTAGATCTAGCATTATAGGCATAAGCGCCCCTGTAAATAGCGACAGCAGCAGATATGATATCGCTTTGGTTTTTATTCTCATACTCCCGATTCCATATTGAAAAATAAAGCTTTTAAGCAGTATGAATTTTCTAATTTTTTATAACAAAGTTAGTTATTTTGTAAAGCTTTATAATACATAACATCGTAATACAAACATGGAATACAGGTTTGAAAGCGACTTCAATAAGGAATACAGCATATTGGTGAGGAAGCTCTTCAGGCTGCTTTCTGAGGATTCAAGGACATCAATATCAAACCTTTCAGAAAAGATTGGAACATCAAGGCACACCGTAGTAACCAAGCTGAAAAGGCTTGAGGCTGATCTCAAACTTCTTTATACTATAGAGTTCAACGAGGACGTAATAGGGCTGAGCAATCCGCACATAATACTAATAAAATTTAGCAACAAACCAGATTACAATGAAATCGCGCGGCTGCTGTCAAAATCGTATATACCGCAGTTAGTCGCTACAGTAAAGGGCAACTACGATATGCTTATATACGCAAACTCAGCATCCAGGGACGAATACGTGCATTGGGACAAGAGCATGCAGATAAAGCTAGCAAAGTACGGCACGCTCTGGCAGACATCCGAGGTTGCGCACAGGCAGCTGGGCTTCTTCCCTATAAGGAACGAGCTGCTGGCAAAGCTTGATATTCCGGAAAAGTACAAGCGCATGCTGCTTATCTTGAATGCAGATTCGAGGATTTCTTTCAAGGACCTTTCAAAAGAGCTTGGCATGCATTTCAATACAGTCACGTATAACTTCAGGAATATGCTCAAGATGAATTACATAAGGCGTTTCACGTCCGTCATTAGAGAAAGAGGGTCGCTGGCTGTTATGACGACTTTTGGCAAGTATGTTATATCAGAATCATTTGAGGAAGATGCCGCAAAAGAAAGGAAAGCCCTCATGAGCGATGATGAATTCTCAATGATAAGCAGGTACGTGCTTGTTTCCCAGCTCATAGGCAGCTATGACTATTTCTCTATAGGTGTTTTCGACAATGAGGATAAAGCCTACAAATACGACGTGAAATACTACAAGGAGACAATGGCAAAAGACAAGGTAAAAGTTATGTATGGCACGATAGACAGGGTCCTTATTGGAAGCCTGCCATTGCGCAGCATTGATACAAAGGCAAACTACAACCTAATTAGGTGGGTCCTCGAAGATTAGCGCAAATAAGCTCTTCATGTGATGCGATGAAAATTGAAGCTGGGTCTTTGGACATAGATTTTGACAAAGAGAAAAGAAGGCTTTTTGTCGATGGCAAGGAAGCAAAATTCTCATCAAGGACCGTTTCGGATATGAAGAATGTGCTTTTCAATAGGCAGTTCTTAAACGAGAGTAACAGAAATGACATATTGTACAGAATGTACAGGGGAGTAGGATCCGAGCGCAGTGAATTCAGAGCGAACAGGATAAGATACGACATCACAGTAATGGAAGACTACAATCTCGGTGGCGAATTTACAAAGACCTTTGGCCATTACCACCCGATCGCTGAAGATGGACTGGCTTATCCAGAGATATATGAAATACTCTATGGAAAAGCGACTTATATCCTGCAGAGGCCGAAGGAAGACGGAAGCTTTGACGTGGAAGTCATAAAGGCCAAGGAGGGCGATAAGGTAATAATGACGCCAAACTACGGTCATTTCACAATAAATGTGGGCAACGACATACTGATAGAGGCCAACCTTGTCAATTCGGATTTTGAATCCTATTACAAGCCTGTGGAAGAAATGGGAGGCGCCGCTGTATTCCTCCTTAGGGATGGCAGGATTGTAGTAAACAGCAACTACAGGAGTTTCAGCTTTAGGAAAATCGATGCAGGCAAGGTAAAATTTTTAGACGATTCAAAGAGCATTTACGACGAGTTCGTGTCAAAACCAGAAGATTTTGCATTCTTGAACAAGCCAAGCCTGCTGGAGAAGCTATTATGATGCCCGGCACGGTAAGTCTATTGCTGCAATGCTATATTTCAAAACATAAGGAATGCTTGTAAAGGCGCAAAAGGAATTACAAGAGCGTGTTAGATGGCTATGGTAAACGTCTATTTCTTCTGCCTCAGCCAGATGTCTGCAATATCCTTGGAACTGGCCAATAGAAGCAGCTTTTGCATGTTTGCAAGGGACCTTTCGTGCGCTTCCTTGTCTCCTGACGAGACTGCATCCTTCGCAACTACCGCGTAGAAGCCCCTGTTCAGCGCATCCCTTGCGCTGGATTCGACGCCTATCTCGGTAGCTATGCCCGTGAAGACAAGGGTTTCTAGCCCAGCATTCCTTGCCATAAGCTCGAAGTTAGTGCCAACGAAGATGCTTGCTGTATTCTTGTTCAGCACTACCTCGTTGCCAGTTGGCTGCACTGCGAGCTCGAACATGCTTTTGTCGTTGCCCATAGAGCCCCAATTCCTCATTGAAGCAAGCCTTGCCTTAGATTCGAACCTCTCCGGCAGCGGTGTTATCTTGGTGTAGAATATAGGCGTGTCAGCGCTGCGCGCAGCAGAGATAAGCCGATTGAGGTTCGACATGAATTCCTCCTTGTTGAAGATCCTGTCTACGAGCATATTCTGCACATCCCAGACTATCAGCGCCGTGTGCGACGGATCAACAACATCTTCCAGAGACGAATAAATTCTTTTTGTTTCCATTCTCTCACCACATTATCTTCAACGCCACGCCATTCATGAGGTGTTTCTGATTACCCATATTTATATTTTGTGCTGTGCCATTAAACTGCTTTTGTCACGCTGTTTTGCATCCTTGAACAGCAGTTTGTAGCTTATGCCGCT
>JAVZDR010000042.1:0-4152 GCA_038873795.1 Candidatus Micrarchaeaceae archaeon
GCATCCATGTTGCGGGAAGTTTCAAGGGTGGCTGATTCTATCCACTTTATATTTACAGAAACATGGTTCCATGCCCCTGCGTGTATGATAGCCTCTTTCACACTCGCATAGGAATCTCGCAGGTTTGTATACTTGCCGACTATTGCAACAGTAACGCTATCCTTCGGGTTCTTTATCATATTAACGATATTTTTCCATTTGTTCAATTTTTTTGTATCGAGTTTGCGCGGTTCAAGCTTCAGATCCCTTATAAGCAGCTTGTCGAACTTTTGCTTCATGAAATTTATCGGGGTTTCATATATCGTTGCCTCATTGGCGTCATCTATTATCCTATTCATATCAAGATTTGTAAACAATGCCAGCTTCTTGGCTGTAGACGGATCAAGTTTATCTTCACTTCTGCATACAATAAAATTCGGCACTATGCCTGCCTGCATCAATGACCTAAATGCCAGTTGTGTGGGCTTTGTCTTTTGCTCGCCTACAACACTCAATTTAGGAGTATAAGTCAGGTTGACAAACACTACTCTGTGGTTCAGGGCAAGCTGCCTCATTGCTTCTATGAAGTATCCATTCTCTATGTCCCCGACTGTGCCACCAACTTCGATTACAAGCACATCAACCTTCTTCTTCCTAGCCAAGTCCTCAAGGCTTTTTATAATGTAGTCTGTAAGGTGTGGGATCACTTGTACATCCCTGCCAAGAAAATCGCCGCGCCTCTCTTTCTGAATTATTGCGCTAAAGAGCTTTCCACCGGTTATTGATTGGTCAGTGGTCATGCTTTTGTTGAGAAAGCGTTCATAAGTGCCGAAGTCCATGTCAACTTCACCGCTGTCATCAAGCACGAAGACTTCACCATGCCTGTATGGGTTCATGGTCCCGCAATCATAATTCAGGTAGCCATCAAACTTTATAGGAAGAGCATTGTAGCCATAGAAACTGAGCATCTTCAATATAGAAGAAGTTACTACCCCCTTGCCGAGCCCACTCATCAATGAGCCCAACACAACAACGAATTTGGTATGCATATTTTACATTTGCAAATTAATATTAAATATTTTGCTGCTAGAAGTTGCTGGCGATCTCAAACGACCCCGCAGGCAACCGCTGCATTATATAGTCAAGGTCGTCTATTCCTAAAGCCCTTGCTATGGTCTTCGCAGCGTCAGATTTTTTCATCTGCCCAGGTTTTACAACAATGTACCTGGAAATGTTAAGCTTTGACATGGTCAGCGCAGGAACTACATTCACTTCATTTGTTTCAGCCACAATCTGCATCTGCGGCACGAAGGCTATTATGTTGCTGGCCGCGTTGGTCTTGCTTTTTCCTGAAAAGATGCAGAGTTCAAGGCTCATACCTTTGTACCATTCCCTCTCGCCGGTTATCAAGAAGCTGCCTGTGGGGAGCGAGCCCTTTGTTTTTGACTTAGACACCTGATTCCTCAATGCAGAGTAGACATTAATAGCAGATAGCCCCTGCTCCCATGCTTTCGAGTAACACGCGGCAAACTGCGCCGCCTCCTTCCTGACTTCGCTATTTGCATTTATGCCATTCTTGAGTATGACAACAGACGCACCGAATATGTCAGCATGGAAGAAAACATCGGAATCATCAAAATACCTAGAATTTATAATCTCATTCTGTTGGGCACTTTTGCCGCCTATTGCTAGCATGCCATTGCTTGTGAAAAACCAGTGGAAGCTCTCGAACCACGCCTTTTTTCTTATCTGCTTCATTTTTATTTTGGCATTTTGCTCTGGCAGTTTAATCCCTTCAAGCTGTTTGGCTAGTGCGCCAATCGCTGCCCTTGCGCCAGCAGCCTTTTTTCTTGCCTTCTTCGCCCTTGAGAAATAATCATTAGCATTTTCCTGCGCGGATTTCCCCAAATCCAGCTCTATCTCCATGTTACGTAATAAGCGAGATAACAATATAAATTATATATGCGAGCAATCCAACAAGCAGCGTGCCAAAAAGCACCACCTTCAGAGTGCGCTTGAATGTGCTCATATCCGGCTTGTAGCTCACGCTCATAACATGCTTTGAATCTGCGTAAAACTGCTTCAACTTATCAGCAATGTTTGCCGCGAAATCACTCCTTTTCCTCGAATATGTTGTCAAGGTCTATCTCAGCTGATTCATCCATCTTCTTCTTAATCCCGAATTCTGTATATTCTGGAAATTCAACGCCACCTATCACAACCATTACTTTTATCGAGTTCTTCTGCATTGACGGTTCTATGCGCGCCCCCCATTTGAGCATAGCATCCTCGTTTATCCTGCTTGCCACATCCTGGAATATGCTTTCAGCCTCCTTGAGTGTGAGATCATCGCCGCCTGTTATATTCACAAGCGCCTTCTTCGCCGTTGAGAGATCAGCATCAAGAAGCGGGCTTTTGAGCGTGTTCTGTATCGCGATCATGGCTCTGTTTGCCTTCTGTGTACCATTTGCCTCGCCAACCCCTATCACAGCGTATCCAGAATCCTTTAATACGCTTTTTAGGTCAGCAAAATCCAAATTCACCATGCCTGGTTTGGTGACCATCTCTACTATGCCTTTGGTTGCGCTCGCCAGGACCTCGTCGCTAACCCTGAAGGCCATGTTCAGCGGCAGGTCCGGGGCAACAGAGAGAAGCTTATCATTAGGGATTATGATGGTAGTATCGGTAGCATGCTTGAGCTTAGCCAACCCCTCTAGGGCATTTCGCATCCTCAGCCTCCCTTCGCTTGAGAAGGGCAGTGTGACGACAGCTACGCTCAGCGCGCCTATCTTTTTGATTTCATTGGCTATAACAGGCGAAGCGCCAGTTCCAGTGCCCCCTCCAAGGCCGCATGTCACGAAGACAAGCTGGGCATCGCTCAGAGTATGCCTAATAACTTCGGCGCTCTCAGCAGCCGCTTCCTCGCCCAGCCTTGGATCGCTCCCTGCACCCATTCCCTTTGTTGTATTTTTGCCCAGCAGTATCTTCTTCGTGGCCTTTGTTCTTGCCAGATGGGGTGCATCCGTGTTGGCCGCTACAAGCACCGCACCTTCTATGTTAAGCTCAGCCATTCTCGAAATAGTGTTGGAGCCGCTTCCGCCAACTCCGGTTATGTATATCTTCGGCTTTGCGGATTCTATAAATCTCAGTAATTCTTCGTCATCAGGGGAGACAGAACTATTCTCAACCATAAAACTACCCGGTCGCTGATAAGTATTTATAATATAAAGATATAAAGTTATTTTTGTTTGGTGCGATTATGAAGAAAAATGAAATTTTAGGCAAACCTGTGAAGGATCTGGCTATAAAAAAAGAAAGCAGCGTACGCCAACTCATAGATGCGATGCGTAGTATTGGTGGTTTTTCGGCGCAGCACATGATAAGCGGAATAGACATACTCTCCAAAATGCTAAGCGATAAAAGATCATTCAATTTCCTTTCGTTTCCAGCTGACATAGTCGCAACAGGCCTCCGCGGAGCGCTGGCAAGATCTGTAAAATACTTTGATGCAATAATAACTACAGGGGGAACTCTAGACCATGATATAGCAAAGGCGTGCAATGGCGTCTACAATCTCGGAAGCTTTGAAGCAGACGACAAAATGCTCCACGAGCGCAACATATACAGACTTGGCAACATCTTCATAGCAAGGGACGAATATGGCCTGACTGTGGAAAAATGCTTCAATAAGATAATGGCCGAACTCTATAGCTCTAAAGATTACAAGAGGGAATACAGTGCAAGTGAGCTCATAAGAGAATTCGGCAAGAGAATAAGCGATGCAAATTCTATACTGCGGCAGGCTTATCTGCACAATGTGCCCATATACTGCCCTGGCATACTCGATGGTGCCTTCGGAACGCAGCTCACAATATTTTCGCAGGATCATGATTTCAAGCTTAACCTGATAAAGGACGAGCTTGAGCTTAGCAACATATCCTTCGATAACAAAGTAACTGGCGCGCTGATGATAGGCGGGGGCATAAGCAAACACCATGTGATATGGTGGAACCAGTTCAAGGGCGGCCTCGACTATGCTGTGTATATAACCACAGCCACGCAATATGATGGCAGTCTCTCAGGGGCGAGGCTTACGGAAGCCGTTTCATGGGGTAAGGTAAAGGAAGAGGCAAAATATGTAACCATAGACGGCGATGCAACGATAATATTGCC
>JAVZDR010000043.1:0-4001 GCA_038873795.1 Candidatus Micrarchaeaceae archaeon
ATGTCGGTTCTTGTGGCGTTGACTATTGCTGTTATGTACTTTGCCACATCGTCAGGCAGCACAACATCCTTTGCATGCTGCTGCATTTCCAGTATGTCGCTTGTTGTTAATATCTTGTTAACTGTGACTCTCTCCTCCCTTTCCTTTATGCGCAGCATCTCCCTCTCTTCGCTCTCTGATGGATAAGTAACATCTATCTTGACCATGAACCTGTCTGCTAGTACCTTTGGAAGGGGCTCTGTGCCCTCTATCTTCAGCGGGTTCTGCGTCGCGAATGCTGTGAACGGCGACGGCAACTTCATGTCGTTGCCGCCTATGGTAACTTGCCTCTCTTCCAGGGTTTCAAGAAGTGCGCTCATTGTCTTAGGCGGCGACCTGTTGAGCTCATCTACAAGAAGGATGTTTGTAAAGACAGGCCCCTTCTTCAGAACCACGTTGTTTGCATCATCAACATAGGTATAGCCGATTATGTCCTTGGGCTCAAGGTCAGGCGTGCCCTGTATGCGCTTGAAATCAGCCTGTATTGTCTCAGCCAGCGTCTTTGTCATTGTTGTCTTTGCAACTCCTGGAACGCCCTCAAGGAGGGCATGGCCATTTGCAACAAGCGTCAGGAAGAGAAGCTCAAGGGTCTCCTCCTTGCCGGCTATCCGCTTCTTCATCTCTGCCATAACCTTCTCAAAAGCAAGCTTAGGATCCAAAGAGGCACCAATAGATAATCATACAAAAAAGTTATAAATACTAGCATGCAAAGAGTAATAGGAGGTGCAGTTATGATAGGAAAGGAGCGGAGCGAGGCAAGCGTAGCAACAGTCTACGACGCCTTCGAGATACTTGAAAAGAAAAAGAAGGAGGGCGGGGAGCTGGGCTACGAGCAGCAGCTGGCCTACGACCACATAGCTAAGATAAAAAAGATGAGCAAGGAAAAGGCCGAGAAGCTTGCCGAAGAGCTTGAGGAAATTGGGCTTAGCAGGAAGGCCATAGCCAAGATCATAGAGATAATGCCCCTAAATGAGCTGCAGCTCAGGCAGGTTCTCATAATAGAGCGTAAGCAGTTCGCTGACGACGAAATTAAGAAGATGCTTGATGCAATAGCCAGATACAAAAAGTAGTTTTATGCATTGCCGGTGGTGTGGATGGAGGAGAGCGAAAAACACGAGGAATTGGAGGAATATGCAATTGTGCTCGACTATCTACCTACTGGCAAGTCTTCTTCTGCAAGGAGCATGCCAATGGCCCAGCTACTAGGCGAGGCCAAATTCACACTCCTCGAGGCTGTTTCAAAAGAGAATGTTGAGATCAAGATAGGCGAGAGAGTCTACATAGGCAAGGGTGAGCGTGACAAGATATCGCTGATAAAGGGCAGGATAAGCTATGATTACCTTACAGAGGGATCCAAGAAGGAGCTGCCCAGTGCGATCATGGCGATAATAAAAAGCAATGAGAAGAAATTTGTCGAGATTTTCAACAAGGCGGGCCCTCTCAACATAAGGGAGCATACCCTTGAGCTTCTTCCAGGGGTGGGCAAGCGCCACCTTGAGCAGATACTCAAGGCGAGGGAGGAAAAGCCATTTGAGAGCTTTGCGGACATAGCAGCGAGAGTCCCGCTTCTCCAGGACCCGGTCAAGCTTCTCACAGAAAGGGTATTGTCTGAGCTCAAGGAGGAGAGCAGATTCCACATACTTACCAGGCCTTACTTCAGAAGGTACTAGCCAACCTTTTCAAGGTATTTCTGAGGCACTATGAGCTTTTTTGTCGTAGATCTAGAAAGCGCAACGCTCACCACATATGATGAGCCGCGCCTCTCTGTTATAGTGCCAACCCTGCCCCTAAAGCGCAGGTTTGGTATGTCATTTGAGGTGCCGCCTGGCGCTATCGCAACCCTCTCGCCTATTGCGAACTCTTTGATCTGCTTTGCTATGCTCATCCTTGAGAGGCGTCTGTGCCTCGAGATGTTCCTTGACCTGCCTGTAAGTAGGCCGTGGGAACGTTTGCTCATAAAAACACCAGCAAGCAGAAGGATATTGCTAGCAATATTTATAAATACTTTTCATGACCATCTAATTCTTGATTTCATGGCTAAAAATGCTCGCATCGATTTCAAAGTCGAGAATATAGTTGCAAGCGCTGACCTTGGGATAGATTTGGATTTGTATGCAATAGCTAGGGCATCAACTGATGTCGACTACGAGCCTGAGCAGTTTCCAGGAGCAATATGCAAGATACACGAACCCAAGGCCGCTGTGCTTCTTTTCAAGAATGGCAAAATCATCTGCACCGGCGCAAAGACAGAAGCCGAGATAAGGAAGGTAATAGATCAGGTAGTAAAGATAGTGAAAAACTACACCATATCTTAGCGCACGGCACTATGCTGACCTTATCTTCTTGACCGCTGTCTTATAGACTATATAAATGGCTATTGCAAATGCGGCTATTGCTGTCGATGTAATTGCCATGTTGCTTGTTGAAAGGGCATAGAAGCCAAAGAGCACAAGAACTGTGTCCCAGATCGCAGAACCAAGCATAGAATAGCCATAGAACTTCTTCCACGGCATGAGCGCAAATCCAGCTGGAAAGTTTATCAGGCCCCTTACCAAAGGTATGAGCCTTGATATGAAGACAGCAAATGGACCATTCTTTGCAAACCATGCATCGAAGGCATCGAGCTGCTCCCTTCTTATGTGGAAGACCGAAAGGTGCCTGTAGACAATATCCTTGCCTATGAAATAAGCAATGTAGTAGTTTATGGCCATCCCTATGAAGCTACTTATGTATGTGACTGCCAGCGCAATGTACAAGTCTAGAGAGCCCTTGGCGGCGAAGTAGCCAATTGTTGGCAGCACGACCTCGCTTGGCACTGGCATCGATGCACTTTCCAGTGTCATAAGAATGAGTATGGCATAGTAGCCATAGGCACTGACGAGGCTTGCTATTGCAGCTGAAGTCAGGTGGAGCAATGAATAGAGGTCAAAAAATGGCATGGTATAATTTCATGCCCAAGCTTTTTATCTTTTTGCGCAGAATTCCTCATTGGCCACTGATGGGGCGTTTGCATTGGCAGTAAAAGGCCTGAAAAGGCGGTTTGGTATAATAGAAAAATGTGGGATGAGGCTGTAAAGAGGCTGCGGCCGTGACGATTCTATGCGAGTAATAAGATTCTCAGAAGAGACGGGCACCATGAAGCTCAGGGCTGATTCCTTTGATGATCTGTATCTGCTGCAGCGCATAATAACAGCGGGCGATGTTGTCGAAGCGAAAACCCACAGGCGATTTAAGTCCTATGAGGGCGACGTTGGCACGCAGAAGGATGTTACAGCAAGGATCAGCGTAGAAAAAGTTGAGTTGGACAAGGGCGCGCTCTCGCTCAGGTTCACGGGCAAGATAATAAGCGGCAGGCCTGAAAAGTATGTAAGGATAGGCAGCTACCACACAATAACGATAAGCCCAAACGATGAGTTCGAGATACAGAAGGCACAATGGAAGGGCTACATACTCGAAAGGATAAGGGAAGCTGCACTCGAGACCAAGAAGCAGAGGCTTGGCGTGATTGCAATGGACGACGAAAAGGCTACTGTGGCATATCTGCGGGGCTATGGCATAGATGTCATTGCTGAGATTTATAGCCACCTGAGCAAGAGGATGAATGAGAAGGAATTCGCAAAGCAGCGCGCAAACTACTTCAACGAGATAATCAATGCAATAAATGGGATGCAGACAAACCATGTAGTGGTTGCAGGGCCTGGATTCACAAAAGATGATCTCAAGGCATACATAGAAGCAAATAACGTGAAGATTGAGAAGAATGTGTTATACACATATGCCAGCAGTGCTGAGCGTTCAGGCGTAAGGGAAGCCCTGCAGAATGAGCAGATAGCAAAGCTCTTCGAGAGTGAGCACGTAAAGCATGAGTTCGAGCTGCTCAACACATTCCTTGACGGGCTGAGGCTCAACGCAGCCTTCAAGGGCAGAGCAGAGGTGAAGAAAGCGCTTGATTCATACGACGC
>JAVZDR010000044.1:0-3960 GCA_038873795.1 Candidatus Micrarchaeaceae archaeon
CATGAGGCAGCTGCCTGAGATGTGCATTTTCGTTAGTAGAAGTGTGGAAGCGCCGGAATACACTATCCTAGCCGCATATGGCTTCCGCGCCTTCAGTTTTTTTCGAGAATCGCCTTCGCAAGTTTCAGCACAGCCCTCGGATCCGCGCCGATTGCTTTAGATACGCTGCCGACTACTGTGTTTATGCTTTTTGGATTCTTCTTTATTTCTTCGACTATCTTGGGATTTCTCTCTATAAAGCGCTTTATTTCATCGGCTATCATACCTTCGCTTATTTTTTCATCAGACAAAACTTTTCTGCCTTCAGCTATAGCGCTGAGCTTTGATCTGTCTATTGCTTTCTTTTCTTCAACGAGCTTGACCACCTCCGAGAATTCAGACGGACCCATTGTTATCTTGTATCTCTTCAGCTGCTCAAGCGCCGCTATTATATCCTGCATGCCGTGCTTTCCGGCCTCGGCCTCCAAAAGTTCCAACGCATTCCTATCATAGGCTATAAGCTCCTTGAGAGTCATCTCGTTGGCACCATACTTTTTCGCATACTCGCTTGCTATCCTGCTTGCATAGACCGGCTTCATGAGCTCCATCTTTGTAGAATAGAAAGTGAGGTCCGGCTCGAAAATATAGCCATATTCCTCATCAGTCTCCTTCTCCCTTGTATGCTCTGTGGCCATGTGCTCAGGTATGTAGCTCCTCGTCTCGGTCTGCGGCTCCTCCCCGCGCTCCAGGATGGAACTCTGCCTCTTTATCTCATATTTGGCAGCATCCACAAGATTCTTTATCCCTGTAATGTTTTTGACCTCCACTCTGGATTTAGAAAGCGAGATGTTGAGATCCGCTTTCATCTCCCTGTCTATTTCTATGCCGAAATAGTACAAAATGCTCCTCAGCTCTGAATAGAATTCGCGCAGCTCCTCCTCGCTCGCAATGTCAGGCTCTGTGACTATCTCTAACAGTGGAGTTCCGGACCTGTTGAAGTCGAGCAGTGTGTACTCGCCCTCCCTGTAGACCCTTGCAGGGTCCTCTTCCAGCTGCACTCTGCGTATGCCAATTCTCTTGTTGCTGAGCTCTATATAGCCGTCGTAGCCCACAGGATCGTAAAGCTGGGTTATCTGGTAGTTTTTAGGCAGGTCTGGATAGAAATACACCTTCCTTACAAATCCTATTTTCTCCTTTACCTTGCAGTGCAGCGCCGCCGAAACGCTGAGCCCTATCATGAGCGCCTTCCTGTTGAGCTTCGGCTTTGAGCCTGGCATGCCCATGCAGATAGGGCAGATGGAAGTGTTGGGCTCCTCCACATATGTCTTGCAGCTGCAGAAAAGCTTTGTTTCAGTGGGCAGTGCAACATGCACTTCTAATCCTATCCTCATATAGCTCCCAAATTATATGCGAATCTGTATTTGAACGCATCCTCCCATTTTTCGACAAAGTCCATCAGCCCATATTCGCTGTACGGCGCACCTATTATCTGCGTGCCCACCGGCAGACCCTTTTCATAGCTTGTAGGAAAGGAGATGTGCGGGAGGCCCGTAAGGTTTGCCGGTACGGTAAGAATGTCCACCATATAAGACTGCAAAGGACTCAATTCGCCAGCCTCGCTAATCTTCGGCGGCAGAATTGGCATTGACGGCAATATTATATACCCGTCCTTTGCCAGCTTTGAAAGCCTCTGCCCGAGCAGCCTGCGTATCTGCAGCGCCTTGTAATAATATTTTTCCCTGACGCTTGCACTTCTTATATAGGTGCCGAGCACTATCCTTCTTTTCGCTTCTTCGCCGAATCTCTCCCTGGCTTCTGTGAAGAACTCATTGTAATCCTTGGAGAAATCAGCAAGCACGTTGCCATACTTGAAGCCTGCGTACTTTGCAAGGTTCGTCGAAGCCTCTGCCATAGCTATTATGTAATACACGGCGATCGCACTGTCAAGCTTTTCCTCTTTTCTCCTTTCTATGGTAAAGCCCATTCCTGAAAGTTTTGAGAGCGTGTTCTCGAAGCTTTTTCTTACAGGCTCCTCTACATGCTCAATCAAATTTTCGATTACAATCAGCCTTTTGCCGGACTTTTCATTCTCGCTGCCTTCAGGCATGTCTATGCAAGTAGCATCATACCTGTCCTTACCCCTTATAAGCCCAAATGCGTATCTTATGTCCTTTATGTTTCTTCCGATAAGGCCTATTTTGTCCAGAGAGCTTGCGTAATCTATAAGGCCGTATCTTGATATTACTCCATATGTGGGCGTGAAGCCAACTACGCCGCAGAACGACGAAGGCGCGGCTATAGAGCCACCGGTGGATTCTGCGAGCGCTATATGGTTTTCTAGCACAGACGCGGCTATCGCCGCTCCACTGCTAGATCCGCCGGCAACCCTGTTCTTGTCAAACGGATTCCTCGCGGGCCTTTGCGAATTCAGCCCGAAGCTTCCAAAGCCAAACTCATCCATGTTGGTTTTGCCTAGAAACCCGAAGCCGCTCCCGAGCAGGCGCTCGACGGCAGTCGCGTTGAAAGGAGGCTTGTACCCAGCAAGAACTGCGGAGGATGCGGTTGTCTCAACGCCCTTTACACAGATGTTGTCCTTTACGCTCAGCGGATAGCCGGAGCTGATTGAAAAATTGATGTTGTTGAATGCGTTAAGCTCGCTGTTGAGTTTGGCCAGCCCCTCCGTAAGTCTGGCATAATACTCCTGCCCAGGACTTTTTGCAATAAACTCCTGTATGCTTGTCATACTTTAGGCCCCACAACGTAAAATCTGTACGTTTTTGTATTCGCGAGTATATCGTCTGTGTCTTCGAAAGGGATTACGGAATCCTCCCTAAGCTGCTCAGGAAGGTCGATAGGCTGGTATGCAGGCTCCTCATCGCATTTTACTTTGTCTATTTCGTCAAAATATGAGATTATCTCCTCTATGTCCCTTTTCATTTTTTCCTTGTCCGCTTCGCTAAGCCTGATCCTGCAGACATTGAGTAGCCTTTCGAACTCTTTGTATTCCACATTTAGCTTTTTATGCTACAATTTATTATGCTTTATGTTTAGCCTGAGCAGATCAGAACAGGATTTGCAATTCTGTCCATTTGAAGCAAAAGAGTTAAAGGATTCAACTTCCTAAGCCAAAGTAGAATGGTTGATTCCTGTGGGAAGCAAGGAGCTGCATACAGCAGAGCATATATTTGCAAGGGCGTTGCAGAATCTTGGAGTGGATCTGCATGTGGAAAAGGTAGACACCGAGAGCGGCAGCATTGGGATTGCATTTTTCCGCGAAAAAATAGACCTTGATACCCTATCAAGAGCTGAGATGGAAGCAAACAAAGAAATATCCAGCGGCTTGACAGTAAGTGAGCACGTCTTCAAAAGCATCGAAGAGGCAAAAGCGGAGTTTCCAGCAGTCAGGCTCAATGAGGAAAGGCTTGAAGGGAAGGAGTCGCTCCGCCTGATAAAAATTGGCGACTACGATTTCGCAATGTGCAAGCACCAGCATGTAAGCAACACCTCCCAGATAGGCGCATTTGCATTGGTTAATGTTTCATATCCTGAGGGGCGCACGAAAATAGAGTTTCTATCGGGTAACGACGCTTTGTACTATCTTCTGAGAATCAAAAGTGCGGTGCTCGGCATAGCCCATCCGCGGAACTTTCCCTCGGAGAAGATTTCGGAAAGATATGCAAGTGCGGAATCAGAAATAAAAAGGCTTGAAAAACTAATAGAAAACATTTTTGCGGCAATGGTTGGCGCAGGCCATAATGTTTTCTATGCAAAAGGGGTAGAAATAAGCTCGCTCTATAGCTATGCAAAGGGATATGTGGAGAAGAACGAGTATGCGCAGCTCGCGCTGATAAACGAAAGCCAGGTCCTTTGCCTCACCGGAAGCCAGAATAAGCTGAGCATGGAGCGATTAGGAAAAGCTCTTGAAGAGGGTGCAGGATTCAAGGGCGGAATAAAAGAGCATTCTTTGAGCGGCAGGATTTC
>JAVZDR010000045.1:0-3323 GCA_038873795.1 Candidatus Micrarchaeaceae archaeon
TGAGCTTAAAAAAGAAAAACGCGACTGAACCTACTTTGGTGGCTTGTAGTACTTCATATCAACCACTATCATGTGGTTGTCGCCACCGAATCCTATAGTATTCTTGAATGCATCGGCATCCATTGTTATCTTGCTGTCTGAATAAGGGTCATTTACAAAAAATGTGTCCTTGTCATAGCCGCTTACAACAACCCAGTGCGGCGAAGAATCAAGGGTCGGATTTATGCCTTTTGCATCGACAAGCAGTATCGGTAGGTGTTTTGCAGAAAGGGCCTTCTTTATAAGTTTGAGTGAAACATCAGAATTGTATTCCTCTATGTTTGCAGCCTTTGCCTTGTTGCGTATCTCGTTGAAAGATGCGATGAGCGTATCGAGGTTTATGCCCTCATACACTGCCAGCTTCCTCTCACTGCCCTCGTCCTTAACATTGCTGATTATGCCGACCTTTGCCCCGCGCTTTGCGAGAGCATAGGCAATCCCATACTTCGAGCCTGTCCAGACGCTGCCATTGACGGCCTCCTGCCATATGTCGTATTCCTGCTCCTTGCCTGTTCTGATCTTGTTATTAATATACTTGAGCGCCATCAGCGCGCATGCGGCAGATCCAGTGAATTCCTCAGTCTGGGCATAGTGCGGAACATCATAGTTTACGCTCTTTTTTATCTTCGCCTTCTTTATTTTATCAATTACGTGGCCACTCAATTTAGGAATATTATCCTTCTTTGCCCTTACCATGAATCTCTTTGCCATGTTATCATCCCTCTATTTTTAACATAACGCATGCAGGGAGGGAGATTTGCTCCAAGGATTGAACTCCCGTAGGCCTAAGCCAACAGATCTTGAGTCTGCCGCATTTGACCAGGCTCTGCCATCCCTGCACGCTATTATTTATTGCAATTTCTATTTAAACCTTTCAATACAACAATTGTCGAACTTATATATATAGTTATCTGTGCTTTTGCAGAGAATTTTTTGTTTATTTAAAAAACTATGCATAATAAATAGGTGCGTGGGGAGAAAAGGCGTATGGAATACCTTAGCCTTGTAGGGGTTGCACATTTATTGCTGATTACTGGCGCGCATAACTTATGCCCTTAATCAATACAGCGAATCTCCTGATCCTTTTCCCATAGTCGTATTTTGCCTTTTCCCTTGCCGTCGAGGTTATATTGTTGTAGCAATCCGCGCATATGTACCTTCTTGCTACAATGCCCTCTCTTACGAAGCTATCCCTTTCCTGCATGTACGATGAGGGCAGTATTCTTACCTCGCCTTTCCTGAATGGTCTGTTGCAGACCATGCAGCTGTTTTCTATTAGGTACTTTAGATCTTTGCTTTCAGCTTCCTCGATGGTATATCTCTGCCCATCGGAAGCCGCTCTGCGCATCTGAAATTCATATCTCCCTTCACCCCCAAATTCTTCCATTCCCCACGCCTCTATTTAGCCGCTTCCCCCGGCTTCAATATAATTACGCATAACTTATATTTATTTGTTTCGTAATTGTAGCGCATAAAGTAATAATAAAGATTCAATCCAATTATATTCTGTGGTTTCATGCTCTCGGTAGTTGCTATAGGCGGTAACGTGCTTTCAGAAGAGCCCTATGCTCTTGGCTCAGCAGTCGATGCCATATATGCCCTAAGCAGGCGTGGCAGCGTCGTTGTTACACATGGCAACGGCCCGCAGGTTGGAGAGCTCTCATGGGAAGAGCACAAAAGCCTTGGCATACTTACTGCGCAGACCTGCGCAGAGATAGGTGCTAAGCTTGAAGCCAAGATTTCCCGCTACATGGCAAGCAAAGGCTTAAAGCCCAAGGTTGCCGTTGCTCTGACATACGTCAGAGTGAGCGGAAATGACAAGGCATTTAAAAATCCCACCAAGCCAATAGGCAAATTCTATATGACAAGGTCTGCGAAGGCGCTTTCGGTGCGCGGCTTAACAGTGAAAAAGTTCGCAAATGGCTACAGGCGCGTTGTTGCGTCGCCAAGGCCATTGAGTATAATCAATATAGGCTTGATATCAGACCTCCTCAGCGATGGCTATATTGTGATCGCTGGTGGTGGAGGGGGCATACCAATCAAAGATGGCAGCTTCGCCGACGCTGTAATAGACAAAGACCTTACAAGCCGCCTGATCGCTTCCGGGCTTGGTGCTGACAACTTGTTCATACTCACGGATGTTGATGGAGCATTTATAGGCTATGGCACAAAAAATGCGAGGCTGATTGGCCACGCAACCGTTGCTGAGATGTCCTTATACCTAAAGAAGGGTGAATTCGGCGAGGGCAGCATGAAGCCAAAGGTCGAAGCGGCGCTGGGCTTCGTGAGGGATACGCACAATGTGGCAGTGATAGGCAATATGTCGAAAGCCACTGATGCAATAAGGTTCAGGGGCTGCACGGTCATAAGCCCTTAGACTTTGCCATATTTTTTGTGGCCCTTATGATATAACCGATGCTTTTCCTTGTCTTTATGCCATCGCTGCTGAACTGGGTTCTGCTCGCGCTGCCCAACCTTTTAATCACACCCAGCAACGAGACAGAGCCTATGCTTAGGAAGCCGGTGATCCTGGGCATGTAGTAAAAGAGCGGCGTGTCTATCTCATCTTCTATTGTTTCAAGCACCTTCCTTTCTGCGCCAGACGCGTTCCTCAGCATCAGCCTCACCACATCCTTGCTGTAGAGGTTGCCAAGCCAGAGGGGTCCAGAGAGCTCCATCTCAGCACCGCAGTAACCACATTTTTTTCCTAGGCTATTCGGCACTACGGAGCAGCGGAAGTTAGAGCACCTTTTGCAGTAGGTGCAGAAGCCGTTTTTTGAGACAGAATCCTTAGCAGCAATTGCGCCTCTCTTTAGCCTTAGAAAAACCCTTATATAATGAAACTCCGCTATGCTCATCATAACTTCTATGCCAAAGTTGAATTGGGCCGCTACCCTTGCAATGTAGCCTATCAGTATGCGCGTCCCGACTTCATGGCAGAGCTCGCCGCGAAGCGGAATAGCAGAGTATAGTTTTATGCATGCAGACTTGTGCGCACCGCACAGCACAGCCGTATCTGTTGCTGTGGCCATCAGTATAGTCCCATCTTTTGAGATCTTCATCAGATCGAAGATGTATGGCACAACTGTGCCGAATGGATCAAGATCTATTATATCGTAGGCGCCTACCCCACTAGAATTGGCGAATTCCTGTATGCCTATGTTTCTCACTCTCGCTTTTATCCTGTTTAGCTTTATGTTAGCGTTTGTAAGCGAAGCCGCGCTCTTGTTTATGTCTATGAAGTCAACATTCTTTATCCCGCATTCAAGGGCATACCTTATCCC
>JAVZDR010000046.1:0-3285 GCA_038873795.1 Candidatus Micrarchaeaceae archaeon
TTGTCCCTGTCTTCTTCGGCATCCTTGATGTCTTTGGCGCATATTACCTCTCAAGGTTCTTGAGCAAGGACAAGTTCTTTGGCCTGCTTGTGATGCTCTTCGTAGCATTGAGCCTCGGCGACGCCGCCAGGACTAGCGCCCTCATCTACCGCGGCGACGGCTTCGTCACCATATTCCTCATTATTGCCTTGATATTCATGATAAAGATATTCGAGGAAAAAGATAGGAACAGGAAGATTGCCTATGCACTTGCCTCTGCAATTGCGCTCAGCCTCACAAACGTTGTCTGGAATGGCGCGCCATTTGCAACAGCTGTATATGTCTTCGCCTTTGCAGTTATAGTCTTGTACTCATTCATAATGGAAAAGAGGGAAATGCTTAAGGAGAGCGCTTACCCGCTTGCCGCATTGCTTGTGTGGTACCTGCTTGCAAACACCTACAAGATGCTTAAGGTGTTTCTCTCGCAGACATTCACCGGCGTCTTCTTCATACTTTTATATGCGGTAATGCTCATTGGTTGGGCCGCCGCATATTTCCTGAGCAAGAACCCTGAGAAGTTCCGCGCGCTAACCAGCACTCCAAAGAGAAGGATTTACGTCGCAGCTGCCTTCCTCACCATAGGCATACTTGGCATATACACAGCTGCGCCAGCCTTCGTCTACCAGATCTTTGTGGGCAATGGCTTCATTATTACATCGAACTTCGCAGCAACCATACAAGAGTTGCAATCGCCGACTCCTGGCTTCCTCTTCTCAAGCTTCGGGCCCACAATATTCACAACGCCTATGTCGATTGTGCTCTACCTCTCGACTTTCGTTGCCCATCCAAAGTACCTGTTCTGGATTCTTATGCTCATTTCTTTCCTGCCCTATTTCTTCATGCAGGTTGAAGACTCGGGCGGCTTTTCAAACGGCAAGGCGCAGCAGAGGTTCAATGCAAGCGCAGCACTCCTCGTGCTCTTTGCATATTACGGCATTACAGGCTACCTCCAGATGCATGCTGTCAGGTTCAACTCTCTTGTGGCTGTGCCTCTTGCAATATTCAGCGCCTATACATTCTACTGGCTCATAAAGCGCTTCCACAAGTACAGATTCATAGGTTATGGCATACTCATGGGCTTCATAGTTTACATATTTGTTGTTGCAGTTATTTATTCATCATCAATAACGCAGGCCGACGGCATCAACCCGACATTCCTCCAAGCCCTTTCATGGCTAAGGAACAACTCAGCGCCAAACTCAGTTGTGCTCACCCTCTGGCCCGACGGTAGTGTTGTCGAGGGATGGGCCAATAGGACCAGCGTGACTGACAGCGTTGGATCGCAGAATGCAAGCAAGGCTGATCCTTTCGCAGCGTGGCTCTTCAACAGCAGCGACGACCCGCAGTTCCTCCTAAGCAACATAAACGGCAAGCCTAATTACTTGCTAGTAAGATACTTCTGGCTTATGGAAACAGGCGGCATCTACACAGAATCAGGCATAAGCGAGAATGCATCGCAGTTTGCATACCTACTTTTCAACAGCTTCTCCATTTCTGCAAACTCGACAGCGCTTGTGCTGACAATGTCAAACACTGCAAGCAACACAGTTGCGAGGGCAATAATAATGACGCACAATGGCACGCAGACCATAAGCGCCTTCTACATAGGCGGCAATTCAGCCACTGGCTATAGCATATCGCCATTCGCTAACGTGGAGTTCTACAACCAGCTCAACGCAAGCTCTGTGGTTGTGCCGCAGAGAGCATTCAACAGGACCAATGGCCAGACGCTGCTTATAAGCTATTCGCCTATACCCAATCCAAGGATCGCAATAAACGTGACTGGAGCCATAGCTTTCATGCCTAAGCTCTTCGAGAGCAATATGGTCAAGTTCCTCTACGGCTGCGGCGCAAACGGCTGCGCATGGAACAACTCAGTGGCAGGGCTCAGGCTCGTCTACATCAATGGCGACACAAAGATCTTCAGGATTGTATACAATGCCACGTCATAAGCAGGCACTCACAGGCCTATTCTGCTTAAGATCGATGAAGCCTGAAGAAGTCTCGACGCGGCATAAAAGCTAAGCTAAAAAGACGAAAAGGAAAAGAAAATAAAAGAAAGGCTATTTGTAGGACAGCATTGCGCCGATGACGGCTATTATGAAGCCTATGACGCTCACATAGAACATCAGGCCACTGCCTGCCGTCAGTGCAACCAGGGAGAAACCACCGAGGAAAGCCGCACACCTTGCCGCATATGCGAGCTTCTCAGGTACGCCCCTAGCAAGGTAACCGAAGCTCAGGAAGAAGAGCCCGATTGCACTTATCACCGCCGTGGCGTACAGGAATGGTTCCCAGATTGCGGCTATGTTGCTGTTCCATGAACCTATCGCGTATGTGCCGCTGTTCGTAAATGCTGCGTAGAGATAGAAAAGGCTGCCTATGAATAACAGTCCGAAGACTGCCCAGTTGTCTGTTACACCTTTCGCCATCGAATCACTGTATTAATCAATCAAAATAAGCTTTTTAAGGATTTGCATAGGATTAGGTTATTGCATGACAACTTAGACAAATGGCTAATTACAATTGAAAGCGTGCGCCAAGCATTTTTTTAGGAAGCTAATTTCTACTGCTTTGTGTTTCCGAATTTCTTTCCGCGCATCTTTATCTTCTCTTCCTATGCATGGGCATTGAAGCCTTCAGTCTGTTCTGCCCTGCATGTCCTTAATGCTTTTGCTGGTTTGCGGTTTGCCGACTTGCATACAGTATCTTGAATATCCACTTCTTTGCAAACTCGGCCACAAAGAAGAAAGCAATGGCTATTGCAAAGATGTAAAGCAAAGCCACGGCGCTTATGCTCTGCATCAGCACGCCGTAGTATGCCAGCAGAGCCCCTGCCACTATGCCAGAGCCTGCTGCGATGACCAGCGCAGCGCTTGGCTTCTCCTTCCAGAAAGCCTTCTCCCTTGTCCTTATGTTGAATATGACGAACTTGTCTGTTACAACAAGTGCTACGAAGACCGATGTCTGCAATTCCGCGACGTTCTGCAGCAGCACGTACTTGCCTGCGGCGAATATGGCAAATGCCTCCAATGCAAGCAACGCGCCGAACATGAGCGAGGAATTGATTATGGGCCTGACCATCCAGCTTGTCGGGCTCTTTGAATATGGGGCGTTGTCTGTCGACAATGAGATGTTTGCTATATCATTCGTGAAGATGAGAAGAAGAAGCTGGATTGGCAATATAGGAACGAAGCCGAAGATTAGATAGGCAACAAGTATGAAGCCTACTATCTGCATAACCTT
>JAVZDR010000047.1:0-3232 GCA_038873795.1 Candidatus Micrarchaeaceae archaeon
GGTGAATTGCATGTTATGATATAAAAGCCAACGCCCTAAAAGTCACTTTGACCGAAAGATTTAAATATCTAATTGTTTTACTATTTATTGCTTATTTTTAGAAAAGTTTATAAATGTTGGCATAGTCTGCGTCGTATTTGCTGAATTGGTAGGTGTAATATATGGTAACAAAAAAGGTTAAAAGTAAGACGAAGTCAGCTGCGGCAAAAAGGGGTACTATTAAGAGCAAGCCAAAGGCCACCCATAGGAGGGCAGAAAAAGTAGAAAGGCCTATCGCTCCTGAAAGAACGCCGAAGGAGGAAGAAGCCCAAGTTGAGAGTGAGATGACCAAGGCGCAGGCAACGGAAGCAACGGAAAGCGTGCTGAGGTGCCCGAGCTGCGGCAGCACAGACATAATATACGACAGCGAGCGCGGTGAGCGCATATGCAACAACTGCGGCCTGATCATAGAAGAGAATGTAACAGACAGCGGCCCAGAATGGCGTGCATTTGATGCTGACCAGAGGAATGCAAGGGCAAGGACCGGTGCGCCGATAAAATACATGAAGCCAAACAAGGGGCTCGTTACGGAAATAGACATGTACAACCGCGACATAAGAGGTGCAAAGATACCATCAAAGAGGCAGGCGCAGCTTTATAGGATGAGGAAGTGGCACAAGAGGGCAAGCATAGCAAGCTCAAGCGAGAGGAACTACCTAATAGCTCTGCCTGAGCTCAACAGGGTTGCGAGCTACCTTGGTTTGCCTGATAACATAAGGGAGAGCGCGGCGCTGCTCTACAGGCAGTGCGTCAAGAACAACCTCATAAGGGGTAGGCCCATTGAGACTGTTGTCAATGCAGCCCTCTACGCTACATGCAGGAATGCTGAGATGCCCAGAACGCTTGACGAGATATCGCAGGTTTCAGGGGTGCCAAAAAAGGAGATAGGCAGGGCTTATAGAGTGATATCCCATGAGCTTGACCTCAAGATACCGCTGACCGATCCGGCAAGCTATGTCCCAAGGTACGTGGTTTCGCTAAAGCTGAGCGGCGAGGCGCAGGAGAAGGCTGTGGCGCTGCTGAAGCAGGCCTCTAAGAGAGGCCTTGTGAGTGGGAGAAGCCCAACAGGCGTTTCGGCCGCAGCTGTTTACATCGCAGCGGCGCTTGCTGGCGAAAGGCGAACGCAGAAGGAGGTAGCCGACGTAGCTGGAGTCACAGAAGTGACCATAAGGAACAGGTACAGGGAGCTCAAGAAGGAGCTCAATATAGATGTGAACCTGTAGCGGCGTTTGTATGGAGCCGGCTTTTGGCATCGGCGCTCTTCTCTTTTGCGCCTTTGCCCTTTTTTCTTTTTCGATAATGTTTCTGCAGCTGAGCGGCGCAAGTGTTAATGCCCAGAATTATTCTGCATCAAATGCAAATGCTGTAGTAGAGAGCGCAATTGCATATGTAAACAAGATAAACCAAAGTGGCTACCTCATCTTCACTGCAAATCTTACGTCTGCGTACAATTACATAAGCGACGCAAAGAAAGTCGTTAATACTTCACCTGACCTCGCAATCGCATATGCAAATGACGCAATTGCAGCGGCGCAGGCAGCCTACTCTAAAATCGGCGCATACAGGCTCTATTCGCTTGGCGTGGTTGGCGCCTTCACGATAGTCATGGGTGCCATACTCTACAAGTACATGTCAAAAACAGAAAACGGCCGAGACAAAGGGCGCAGGAGGCGCAGGTAGGCAGCACTCTTTTTATATTTTCGTTGCGAAGTTAGGTTGATTCTATGCAAATCCTTCAGCTTGATGTAGAAAAGATCTCTTACGAGCTTATAAAGCCTGAGTCGAGCATATACGAGGATTCCAATGAGAAGAAGGCTGAGATAGAAGACGCGCTGGTGCTGCTTGTCTCAATCGAAGCTGGTGATACAAATGAGCTTGCGGAAAAGGCCATAAGCGACGCTACTGAATTCATGTCTAAGCTCAAGAGGAAAAGGCTTGTGCTGTATCCGTTCGCCCATCTAAGCAGCAACCTTGAAAAGCCAAAGGCTGCGCTTGCTCTTTACAGCCATATGAGGGAATTCGCAAATGGCAAAGGCATAGAGCTGCACTGCGCGCCATTCGGTTGGAACAAGAAGCTCTCGATAGCAATAAAGGGGCATCCCCTGGCAGAGCAATCAAGGAGCTATAGCGTGGAGGCAAAGGAGGCAAAGCAGTACAAGAAGGCCAAGCCAGTAAGCATAGACACAGCAATAGTAAGGAAGAGCGACATATCGGGTTTACCTGAAACAGACCACAGGACAATTGGCGAAAGGCTCGACCTCTACAGCTTCCAAGAAGTATCGCCAGGCATGGTCTACTGGCACAAGAACGGCAAAATCATATTCAACGAGCTCGTGCGCTTTTTGAAGGAGATTCTAGACTATTATGACTACAATGAGATAAGCACGCCTGTGTTAGCCAACATAGCGCTATGGCATGTCAGCGGGCACATAGAGCACTATAAAGAGAACATGTTCATCTTCGAGAGCGAAGGCGAGAGCCTGGGGATGAAGCCGATGAACTGCCCATCCACAATACTGATATACAAATCGAGGAAATGGAGCTACAAAGAATTGCCATTCAGGACAGCCATATTCGACAAAGTATACAGAAACGAGGTAAGCGGGGCACTCACTGGGCTCTTTAGGGTAAGAGAAATAACTCAGGATGACGGGCACATATTTGCCAGGGAGGACCAGATAGAAAACGAGGTAACTCTGCTTCTTGAATTCGTCAACAAGGTATACAGCACTCTCGGCCTTAAGTACAAGGCCAAGCTTTCGACAATGCCTGAAAACCACATGGGCGACGAGAAGCTGTGGGAGAAGGCAACAGAAGCGCTGAAAAATGCCCTCGACAAAAACAAGTTAGACTATGTTGTGAAGGAGAAGGAGGGAGCATTCTACGGACCAAAAATAGACTTTGACGTCTTCGATTCTATGGGCAGGGCATGGCAGTGCGCGACAATACAGCTCGACTACCAATTGCCATTGAGATTTGGTATAACCTACACAGGCGAAGACGGAAAGGAGCACACTCCTGTGTTGATACACAGGGCCATACTCGGTAGCATAGAGCGCTTCATAGGCGTAATGGTCGAGCATTTCCAGGGCAAGTTCCCGACGTGGCTCTCGCCGATGCAGGCAAGGGTAATATCTATATCAGAGCATGAGAACGAGTATGCTAGCAAAATCTACGAGGAGCTCAAAAGGAA
>JAVZDR010000048.1:0-3208 GCA_038873795.1 Candidatus Micrarchaeaceae archaeon
CAAAGATTGTAGCATAGCTGGGGTTCAGCTTTTCAGGATCTTTTTCTATGCGCGCTATCTCACTCTGGCTGACTCCAGAGATGAAGGCTAGCCTCTTCTGGCTTAAGCCGAGCGTTCGCCTCATATTCCTAAGCCTTATCGCAATACCATCAAGATCCTCCATCAAATTACTATTAGTAATTTTTTATGGAAAAATTATTATATATATCTTGCGCTGATGTTCTCTCAATTTTCGGTGTGGTTTTATGCGCAACATAAGCATAAGCAGGCATACACATCCTATATACAAGAGGGATATAGAATTCGTTGAAAGGAAGGGTATAGGTCATCCTGATAGCCTTATTGATGGGATAGTCGATGCGACAAGCCACGAGCTCAGCAAAGAGTACCTCAACAGCACTGGCAGCATACTCCACCATAACGTGGACAAGGGCCTGATTATAGGTGGGTCCTCTGAAGTCTCTTTTGGAGCTGGGAAAATAACGAGGAAGATTGAGGTAATAGTGACGGGGAGAGCGACTGAGCAGTTTGGCGGCAGATTCTTTGATGTCAATGAAATAGCAAGGAATACAGCAAAGTCATATCTAAAGGGCGTTACGAGATTCCTAGATCTTGAAAATGATGTTACAATAGTTTCAAAGATAGCAAAGGGCAGTTCCGACCTGCAACATATTTTCATGAGAAGCAATGGCGTACCTCTTGCGAACGACACTTCTTTTGGAATGGGCTTCGCGCCATTAAGCGAGACAGAGCGCCTTGTGCTGGAGACTGAGCGCTACCTCAACAGCCCAAGTTACAAAAGCAAGATGCCCATGGTCGGCGAAGACGTGAAGGTCATGGGCCTGCGCGAGGGCGACAAGATCACCCTGACAGTTGCAATAGCTTTCGTTTCGAAATTCATAAACAACATAGATGAATACGTCGCCGCAAAGGAAAGGGTAAAAGCAGATATACTTTCATTCAAGAATGGCATAACTGACAAAGAGACTGAGGTCTTCATAAACACTGGCGATGCCATAGAGCACAGTTCTGTGTATTTGACAAAAACCGGGCTGAGCTGTGAGAGCGGCGACGACGGATCTGTGGGCAGGGGCAACAGGGTCAACGGCTTGATAACCCCATTCAGGATAATGAGCCTAGAAGCAGCGGCTGGCAAAAACCCTGTGAATCATGTTGGAAAGATATACAACATACTCGCATCGCTGCTTGCAAAGAGGGTTGTCAGCGAATACTCCGATATAGAAGAATGCGACGTGGGGATTCTGTCGCAGATAGGCAAGCCAATAAGCGAGCCAAAGAGCATCACAATAGAAATAGCAGGGGAAAATTTTGAATCGCAGAGGGGCAAGATAAGATACATCGCGGATTCAATGCTAGAGAATATAAACAATCTTATAGAAGAAATAGCAATAGGCAAATACCCTACATTCTGAGCACTCAGCTCAGTGACATCACTATCTGCACCGTATCAGGGACTGAGATACGCATTACTTGGTGGAGCGACTGGTCAGTGCCCTCTATTTCGACAAGCCATTTGTGTATCCGCATCTCCCAGTGCTCGAAGGTGTGGCTTCCGTCGCCGCATGGTGTCTTCCTTACCGTAACCTTAAGCACCTTCGTCGGCAGTGGAATGGGCCCGCTGTACTTTACGTTTACAGACTTGGCTATCTCAACGATCTGCTTCGCTATATTTATTGCGTCATTCTTGTTAGTGCTCATAAGTTTTATCTTTGCAGTTGCCATGGCTACTGCGCCCTTTTAGTTATATCAAGGACCACTCCAGCCGCAACAGTCTGACCCATGTCTCTTATAGCGAACCTCCCAAGCTGCGGGAAGTCGCTGTACTTTTCAACAACGACAGCCTTTGACGGCTTTACCTTTATTATTGCAACGTCACCTGTCTTTATAAATTCAGGGTTTTTCTGGAGTGTTTGGCCTGTCTTTGGGTCCTTCTTTTCTAATATCTCGGTTATGGTTGCGGCAACCTGTGCGGTGTGGATGTGGAAGACTGGGCTGTAGCCTGCAGCTATTGCGGTAGGGTGGTTTATGACAACTATCTGCGCTGTGAATTCCTCAACAACGCTTGGCGGGTTGTCTGGCGTGCCAACAACATAACCGCGCTTTATGTCCTTCTTGTCGATACCCTTTATGTTGAAGCCTATGTTGTCGCCAGGCTCTGCCTTTTGGAGCTGCTGGTGGTGCATCTCTATGCTCTTGACATCAGTCTTGAAGCCGCCAGGCATTATGATTATCTGGTCACCAGGCTTCATTACGCCAGTCTCGACCCTGCCTACTGGTACAGTGCCGAAGCCCTGTATTGAATATACATCTTGTATTGGCAACCTGAGTGGTTTGTTAATGGGCTTTTCCGGTACCTTTAATGTGTCAAGAGCCTCAAGCAGCGTTGGGCCTGTATACCAACTCATCTTTGCTGATTTCTGTGATACATTCTCGCCCTCCATTGCCGAATAAGGGACAAACTGTATTGTGCTTATGTCGTAGCCCACGGTTTTGAGAAGGTTTGCTATGCTCTGCTTTACATCCTCATACTTTGACCTCTCATAGTTGACCTTGTCCATCTTGTTTATGCCGACTATGAGCTGATTTATGCCAAGGACCTTCGCGAGGAATGCGTGCTCCCTTGTCTGCGCCTGCACGCCATCAGGGCACGATATAACAAGGACTGCTGCATCCGCCTGGCTCGCACCAGTTATCATGTTCTTGACAAAGTCCCTATGGCCAGGTGCATCTATTATAGTGAAGTAATATTTTGGTGTTTGGAACTCCCTGTGCGCTATGTCTATTGTTATGCCTCGCTCGCGCTCCTCCTTGAGCTGGTCCATGACGAAAGCGAATTCAAAGGTAGGCCTATTATACTTTGTTACCTCCTCCTTCAATTTTTTCATGTCCTGCTCAGTGATCGCTTTGGTGTCGTAGAGCAGCCTCCCTACAGTCGTAGACTTTCCATGGTCTATATGCCCTATGAAGATCAAATTAAGGTGTGGTTTTTCTGCCATTCAATTCACCTACAAGCATAAAAAGCAATACGCCTAAGCCCCCAAGCAGAGCTAGTTATCAGCAGTAATGCTGTTAATTCATAAGGAGTAAATAAATATAAATCTTTTGGCGTGTTCCCTCGAAAAGCCAGGCGGGTGGGGTCGGCCAGGCGCAAGGGAAACACGTCCAAACAAGCATAAATAATGTATTA
>JAVZDR010000049.1:0-3147 GCA_038873795.1 Candidatus Micrarchaeaceae archaeon
ATATGCCACTAAAAGAAATACTACACTCAGGACTAATTCAAGTATTATGAGTGCCGCAAGCAGATGCTGTTCTAAAAGTTTCCTTCTCCATTCCGGCAAAACTATGCTTTTTTCCTCCATGTTTTCCAACTCTTTTCAATATTCTTATGCCACATGCATCTGCGTCATGCTTTACATTACAAGGCTATCAAGCGTATGGGTAGCCTGGAGGAACAGTTGCAGGAAGAGATGCAATCGAATAAAGGGCAGCAAATAGCATTGCAAGTATCACCGCAATGAAGACAGTCGCAAAGAGCACAACGGCGCTTGATACTCTTGTTGTCTTCTGCTGGGCTGCAAGCGCTATTATGAAGACTATTATACCCCACACCGAAAATATCCCAACAAATATAATGCCCGCTACAGGCAATGCTGTCAGCCAGTAAAATAGGATCAGTGGCATCTCGCCGAACATCGCAGCTGCAAAGGTCTTTTCATATGTGCCATTGAATGCCCTGAGCAGATATTTGCCAACTGCATGATATATTGCCGCATTTATGAAGATGCCTATAGGAATTAGCACTAGGGCGAAGAGCACAAACCCTATGGCCTTGCCTAATATACTACCGGCGCCGAAGCCGGGTAGATAGCCCATCATGCCGTAATAGTTGCCTAAGAATCCTCCAGGCACAATTCCGGCAAAATGCAGAAGGAATGCAAGGGCAATGTATATGATCGTGCTTATCACGGCTATTGGGTAGTAAATCTTCAGAGATGATGATATGCTGAGCTTGCCAGTAGCCGATTTTTCAGGGCAGAAGAGCGAATTTGCCCCGCGCCTTATGTTTTCCAATATCATTGCATCACTATATCAGCGCGAAAGAGATGAATACTGGCGCCAGCAGTATGGATAATGTGCTTATCACCTTTATCATTGAGTTTAATGCCGGCCCAGCCGTATCCTTGAGAGGGTCGCCAAGGGTGTCGCCAACTACAGCAGCCTTGTGTGTTTCGCTGCCCTTGCCTCCGAAATGTCCCGCCTCGACGTACTTCTTGGCATTGTCCATCGTCGCACCAGAGTTAGCCATGAAAAGTGCGGTAACGAAACTTGCGGGTATCATGCCTACCATGAGGCCGCCAAGAGCAGCCCTGCCAAGGATCAAACCAAGGGCTATCGGCGTTGCAAGCGCCACAACCTCTGGAAGCACGAGGGCCTTGAGCGCATTGACAGTCGCTATGTCCACAGCCCTTGCATAGTCGGGCTTTGCCTTGCCTTGCAGAAGGCCTTTTATGGTCTTTACCTGCCTTCGCACCTCATCGACCATCAGGTTTGCGGTATGCCCGACAGCCTCCATCAGGAATGAAGAGAAGACAAATGGCAGCAAAGCGCCTATGAATATACCTATTGTGACCGCAGGGTCGAGTGCATCGATGACCTGCAGGTGTACAGCGTTAGCAAATGCTACGAAAAGTGCTATTGCAGATAATGCCGCTCCACCTATTGCATAACCTTTGGTCGTTGCCTTTGTGGTATTGCCAACAGCATCAAGCTTGTCTGTGATCTTCCTTATGCCCTCTTCCAAGCCAGCCATCTCAGCTATGCCTCCGGCATTGTCTGTTATGGGCCCGTAAGAGTCTATTGTGAGTATTGTTGCTGTGAGTGAGAGCATGCCAGCCGCGGCTATGCCTATGCCATATATGCCTGCCGCATAGTAGCTTATGAGTATCGCTGCCGCAACCGATACGACAGAAGGCCATGTGCTTCTAAGCCCAACCGCAAGACCCATTATGACATCTGTGCCTCCGCCGCCCCTTGCGGCTTCTGCTACCTTTATTACAGGCTTGCTTTCATTTCCTGTAAAGTGGTCAGTGTACCAGAAGAGCAGTATTGCTAGGACCAACCCGGAGAGCACAGCCACAAAGTACTGCAGTGGCAGCCCAAGACGAAGCGTAACGAAAAGGTCAAGCGCTGCAGATATTACCACTGCTGATAAAATTCCATAGTAGAGTGTACGCGTTATGTTTTCGCCCTTTGAGCGGAGCAGAAGCATAGAGAAAAGGCTGCCTATGACGCCCATTCCAGCTATGTAAAGAGGGTATTTGAACTGTGCCATCGTTGCGGAGATACCAAATGCAATGAGCAGCGCAGCGACAATGGTAACGGCATAGCTTTCGAATACATCTGCAGACATTCCTGCGCAGTCGCCGACATTGTCGCCCACATTATCAGCTATCACAGCTGGGTTCCTAGGATCGTCTTCCGGAAGGCCAAGCTCCGTCTTCCCGACAAGGTCCGCACCCACATCAGCAGATTTTGTGTAGATGCCTCCGCCGACCCTTGCGAAGAGCGATACGAGGGAAGCGCCAAAGCCGTACCCTATAAGCAGTTCAATCTTTGATATTGTTAGGAATATGAGGAGCAGGCTAATGGTGACAAGGCCGAAGCCCACTGCCGCGAACCCAGTGACAGAGCCTCCGAGTATTGCCGTGCCAAATGCCTTTGATATCCCAAGCTCCGCGCTCTTTGCTGCCCTTACATTAGCCCTTACAGCAACATTCATGCCAAGGTAGGCTGTAGCATACGAAGCGGCAGCGCCGGTTACGAATGCAACGTCTATGTAAGCGCCGTCCTTGAGGAAAAAGAAGACAACAAGTAGGATCACAGCGAAAACAACAATTGTCTTCAGCTGCCTGTTGAGGTATGCTGTCGCGCCCTCGTTTATCGCCTTTGCTATGCCTCTCATCTTTTCGGTGCCATCAGGCTTCCTGAGCACAACAATAGCGGCTGTAAATGAGAATACCAATGCCACTATGCCGGCTAGCAATGTGTAAAAGTAATACTCCACTCTAACACCACTTCTTTTCTTTTATTTCTTGAAAGTTTAAAAAGGTTGTGTAGAAACGCTCAGGCATGCAGCTGCTGCAGCAATAACAATAAATATCATAACATTCACATATCTTATTGCGTGAGCCGATGCCGAAGCTGAGAAAAAGGGTGCACGGTCGCATCCGCGTCAAAACTGCGCCTGATGCCCCGAAAGGGCAGTCAGCAATGGAGTATCTGCTTACTTACAGCTGGGCGCTTATAATCGTCGCATTGATAATGGCAATCTTTTTCTTCTTGGTCTATGCTCCGTCGATAGTAGTTCCCTCCATGTGCAGCTTCGT
>JAVZDR010000050.1:0-3114 GCA_038873795.1 Candidatus Micrarchaeaceae archaeon
CCACTTGGGTGACTTGACAGGCGGTGTGTGCAAGGAGCGGGGACACATTCACCGCTCGTTGGTGACAAGCGATTACTAGGGATTCCAACTTCATGAGGGCGAGTCACAGCCCTCAATCCGAACTGGGGTTGGCTTTAGGGGATTAGCTTTGCCTCTCGGCATTGCGGCCCATTGTACCAACCTTTGTATGCCACGTGTAGCCCTGGAGATTTGGGGCATACTGACGTACCGTCGCCTTCTCCTTCCTCCTGCTTAAATGCAGGCAGTCTCGACAGAGTGCACGGCCCATCTCTGAGCCGCTAGCAACTGTCAATGAAGGTCTCGTTCGTTACCGGGCAGCTGAATATGCTCCAACAGAAGACTGTAGCCTTTTATAAGCGTAATGAAGCTCTTCACGTTCATTATGACATTGCCGTTTGTATGTATGCCGAGGTTCGAAAGCATAACCTGGTCACTTGGGGAAAGCCCTCTTATGAGAAGCTTACCTCCCTCTATGCGCCCAGCTGCGTCGAACATCCCAGCAACATAGCTTGCGGCTATCTCACTCTTCTTGGTGAAGATCTTTGCCTCTCTCTCAGCCATGCGCCTGAATTCCCTTGCGTATCTCGAATGGTAGAATGAAGCCCTTTTCAAATTACCATAACTCCTTATTGAAATCTTTTCAGGGCTTATTCCTAGGTATTTCAAGGCTATCTCGGCGAACCTCTCTGCAATTTCGTCAAACCTAGTCTCTATATATACCTCATTTGTCTTCGCGCTTCTGCTGAAGATGCCTGCAATGTAATATATTGCAGCCCTCTTTTCGTTTTTGTCCTCTGTTTTCATAGCTATTCAACCGCTTACCGGACTTAACCGGACAGTTCACACCACGAACTGACGATCGCCATGCACCACCTCTCGGCTCGTCTGGTAAGGTCTTTGGCCTGACCATCACACTGCCGTCGCTCCAGGTAATGTTCCCGACGTTGGATTCAATTAAACCGGAGCATCCACCCCTTGTGTGCTCCCCCGCCAATTGTTTTAAGTTTCAATCTTGCGACCGTACTCCCCAGGCGGCAGACTTAACACTTTTGCTCCGGCACTGCACCATCTCTAAGAAAGTGCAACGCCACAGTCTGCATAATTTACTGCTAGGGCTACTCGGGTATCTAATCCGATTCGTTCTCCTAGCCTTCGTCACTCACCGTCGGATGTGTTCTGGTCAAGCGCCTTCGCCACCGGTAGTCCTTATAGGATTATAGGATTTAACCCCTACCCCATAAGTACTCTTGACCTCTCCCACTCCCTAGCCGAAAGGTATCCCATGCCAGCATAACTGTTGGGCAGCTATATTTCACATGGGACCATTTCGACCGGCTACTGACCCTTTAAGCCAAATAATCGTGGACACCACTTGTGCCGCCGGTATTACCGTGGCGGCTGCCACCGGTCTTACCCAGCACTTATTCTCCAAGCTTGCTATACTTGGCAAAAGACACACCGAAGTGCGTCACTCAGATTCCCCCCATCACGCTTACGCGCATTGTGGAGTTTGCGCGCCTGCTGCACGCCGTAGCGCTAGGGCCCTTGTCTCAGTGCCCTTCTCGAGGCTCCTACTTACATAGCCCCTACGGGTCAATGGTATGGTGGGCCATTACCCCACCATCTGCCTGATCCGACGCAGTCTCATCGCAGAGCGGTTACGCTGCAATTTGCGCACCTTTAAGCTAAAGCCCATTCCAGGATCCATAGCCTATCAGGTATTAGCCTCAGTTTCCCAAGGTTATCCCTGTCTCTGCGGTAGATTAACTACGCGTTACTGAGCCGTACGCCGCCCTATGAAGCCATAGAGCTGACTTGCATGGCTGTCGGAATCTGATAGCAGTGCCCGCCAGCAGCATCGACTGGAGTTGCCGGCAAACAATTGCGAGTTTTTGCATGTTTCAAGACTACATCCAATTGCAAACAGCAATTTTCACGGGCAAATGCCCTAACAATTCAATACAGAAACGAGTCTGTAAGAACAAATGGCAATAATATTATATGGAGACACATATAAAAAAGTTGCTCTTCAGCAGATGCCCAGAGCCAATATCATGCGCCGCTTTCAGACTCTGCCTTTTGATTCGCCTGATGTGACGCCGCTCGCAATCATATGTGCCAGGCGGAGCGCATCAGCCGCAATACCAACCAAGTTTTCAGCATCTTTTGCCGCAATGCCATATGACTGGACGTAGAAACCGCCAATTCTTTCTATCTTTATTTTTGAGATCCTTCTGAGGATTTTTAGTTTCATTTCGACATTGCGCCCCGATTTCCTTACAGCATTTTCGAGCAGTGCCGCATGAGGTTTTCTCCTTGTCACAGCAATCACAGGAAAGCCCGTTTTCCTATAAAGTGCTACCACATCAACGACATTCAGTCCGGCAACAACAATGCCATTTGTAGCAATAAGCCTTATCTGGTTCTTGAATCTGGATTTCAAAATATGCTCTATCATCATCTTTGTCGCATCAATGCCGTCAACATCAACGTTAAATGACAAGACGCCCTCTACTTCGCTCTGCCTTTTTACGACGCCGACAACTAAGCATTTTTTATCAGCCTTCCTGAATGGCGCGTCGTCAAATGCGATTATCCTCGATCCCGCTTTCATAGCATTTTACCATCTATCTCGATGAAGGAGTCATTCAAGGTATCTCCATCAGGTCCGCAATACACAACGCTTGGTTCGGGCTGCAACGCTGCACCTGTAACGCTATCTGTGCTCTCGCTTTCTGCAAGCTTCCGCGCGCTCACTTGGGTGTAAGTCAGATTACCACTATTGAGATCGAAATCTACAATATACCCGCGCAGTTCCTTTATGGGCAGCTTCGTTATATCGTCCCTTTTGTCCAGAAAGCTTCTGAGTATGATAACGAGAGTGCCATCATTCTTGATTGCAACGTCGAGAAATGTGGCGTAGAAGGCGGGCCACTGCTGCGGCTCTGCTCCGAAGAACACATTTGGCCCCTGCCTGTGCGCGTCCCACTGATGCCCTTCCTTCTCTCTAGCTCCAACGAAAGTTATTATTGCTGTGCTATAGACATGGCTCTCCAACTCATCAAGAAGCCTGTCAAGCGATGGCTTTGTTTC
>JAVZDR010000051.1:0-2970 GCA_038873795.1 Candidatus Micrarchaeaceae archaeon
AATATGAGGCGAACGCTCGGCTTAAGCCAGAAGAGGCTAGCCTTCATCTCTGGAGTCAGCCAGAGTGAGATAGCGCGCATAGAAAAAGATCCTGAAAAGCTGAACCCCAGCTATGCTACAATCTTTGCGATCTTCACGGCATTGGAAGACTACCGTATTAAGGGTAGTGGAGATGTGCAGCTCGTGAAGAAGGCCTCTGAGATAATGCACAAGCATGTTATACACGTGAATCCGGATGATACAGCAAAGAAAGCGCTCGAGATAATGAGGAAGAATGATTTCTCGCAGCTGCCTGTGTTGAACCGCAGGATGGGCGTGGTTGGCACAGTATATCAGAAAAGGCTTATCTCTGCTATGCTTTCTGGAAGAAGCGATGCACTAGATGTTCCAGTCAAGACGCTGCTCGAACCGGCGCTGCCGCAGGTAGATGCGGATACGCCCATACAAAAGATAAAGCCCATTCTGGAAAATTGGGATGCTATATTGGTTTCGCACGATAGGAAGATAGTGGGCATAATAACCATTTATGACATTTTCAAAATTTGGCAACAGATTTGATGCTACAAAAAGTAGACTGCGAAAATGGGATATATGGAAAGTATGCAAATCTTACTTGGCGAAAAGAATGCAGTATAGCAACCGATGGGTGCAGCAGGCTTCTGCAGCGAAAAAGAAGTTTAGCGAAAATTTAGTGAGCAGAAAGAAGAAGAGCAATATAAACGAGGAAGTTCAGAGGTTCTGGGCTTATCGCGTGCAGAATCATTGCGCGTATGAGTTCTGAGGGCGAGAAGAGAAGTTATATTTCTTTATGTGCGATATTTATTCAACAATGCAAAGCTTGAATATTTAGGTGTGCTTGTGAACAGATTAACCGCATATACGTTGGTAGTGGTTGTTCTTGCCCTTGCCGTGATAGGTGCTGCAGCATTCCTTGGCAATGGTAGCAAGGCGGCACTCATTGCAATGGATAATGTAGCGGTAAGCCCGCAGTTCCTGCAGCAGCTTGTGCCAAGCGACTCTGTGTTTGCAAATGTAGGTGAAGGCAGCGCAAACAACATGCCGAGAGCCATAAACGGCGAACCTCTGCTGATGAATGGCAAGCCCACTTTGATATATATAGGCGCAGACTACTGCCCATATTGCGCGGCCGAGAGGTGGGAGCTTGTTATAGCACTCATGAGATTCGGCAATTTCACAAGGTTACATTATATGACTTCGAGCGCTTCCGATTATGCGCCGAGCACTGCCACATTCACCTTTTATAACTCTACATATACAAGCGCTTACATAAATTTCATTGGGATAGAACTTACGACCAACAAGCTTGTTAATGGCAGCTATCCCCCGCTGCAGAGCATGAATAGCTTAGAGAGCTCATTGATGAACAAGTACGACCCTAGCGGCAGCATACCTTTCCTGTACTTTGGCGGCTATTCCGTGCAGATCGGAAGCAACTGCGACCCAACTATGCTCAGCGGCCTCAATTGGAGCCAGATAGAGGCAGAGCTTTCTAATCCTGGCTCGACAGTGGCTCAAGGAATAATAGGAGGGGCAAACATAGAAACAGCCCAGATATGCAGGATGATAAACAACACTGCGCCCGTATGCAACCAGCAATACATCAGAAGAATAGAAGGTTCATAGCAGCCGCTAGCCTATTGCAACACGCGCCATCTGATGCGCAAGCTGCCTATTCTCATCAAGTATGTTAGACCTTTCCCCAGGGTCATCTGCTATGTTAAACATTGCGTCTTTTAAGCCATTGCTAAAATAGTGTATCAGCTTGAAATTCTTGTAATACACTGCAGTTGCAAATGTATTGTGGTAAAGTTTCGTCATATATATCCTTTTTGCATATTCTGAGCGGTTCATAAGGTGCTTGAGTAGGCTTATGTCCCACACTTCTGTCAGGCCTATGTGGTCAGAAACCACGAAGTTATCGGATCTTAGTGAACCATTTATAACATCGGTTTCGCCGCGCGCTACCTTCATTATTGATTCGTGAAGTGCTGAGAGGCTCACAAATTTGCCGACTTTCTCCCTTGTGTTTATCTGCTTACCATTTATGAACCTTGCAACTATGAGCGGCACGTGGACCAGTTCCTCGTATGGGAACATGTTGTGGTAAAGCAGGCCATGCTCCATGAATGCCTGGCCGTGGTCTGAAGAGACTATGACTATTGCATTGTCGAGGCCACCATTTTCTCTCAGTTTGCTGAGCAGCTTACCTATTGCCGAATCAAGATATTCTATCCTCTTCAGGTATGCCTTTTGAATCAGACCAATAACGTCACCAGAGACTATGCCGCTGAGGTGGAGCCATTTTTCCTGCTCTATATATTCTTTGCTCACCAGATTAGTCGGATAGCCTTCGTGGCCTTCCATATAGTTGGCAAAGATAAAATTGGGGCGCTGCGTTGTGTTGCCTAAAATCTTAACAATCTTCCTGTTTGTGGCAGCAGCGCCCTTGTCAAGCGAATAGAAGCCATATTTGTATGAAAAACTCTTGTTTGTCTTCTTCCTTATGCTGAGATATGCCTTGTCTAGGGCCTTTCTGGGCAGGATTTTTGATATGATGTATACGACATTTTCAAGGTTTTTCCTAAGCCTTTCATTTGAGATTATCTTCAGCACCTCTCTGACATAGCCACTCTTATTTATATTGCCTTCAAACCAGAGGTTTTCAGAATATGCAAAGCCCTTGCCCAAGCCTGTAGAGGGGGATAAAAATGGGTTATTTGAAAGGAGCACGGTATTGTAGCCAAGATAGTTCAGTTTCTCAGCAAGGGTTATGTCTCTCTTAGTGAGATACTTGATCCTCGTCAAAAACGGATCTATATTTTCTTCGCTGTGCCTTATAGGATCTCTTGTAAGTTTTCTCATCTCTCTTACTCTCTTCCCTGTGAATAATGAAGCGTGTGATGGCACAGTATACGTGCCGGGTGCAATCACCCTTTCATATATGGTGCC
>JAVZDR010000052.1:0-2892 GCA_038873795.1 Candidatus Micrarchaeaceae archaeon
CTTGGGCATGCAGTGTTGACAAATGCGTCAAACTCAAGCATATTGTTCAGCGAGTCGAAGTCAAAGGTATTGCTTACTAGAATGAATGCGCTGAGACCCTTTTCCTCGATTTTCTTCTTGAGAAGCATAGCGAGGTTCATGTTGTACTGGCCGTTCTTTGTGCTGACAAGTATGCCGAAATTTCTTGCATTCTGCGCGGCTAGTATTTTTCCTCTGCTCTTCCTTGCATACTTTTCGCGAAGCTCGTCTAACCTCTCAATTTTGTTTGAAAAAGGGTCTATCGCGAAGAATGGCTTTGTTGTGGCGAGTGCCGCGCCGAGCGGATGGAAGATGCCGCCCCCGAAGTATACAAAGGCATCAACCTCTTTGTCTATCGTCGCTGCGCTGCCGACATCGCAGCCTAGTATCTGCCCTGGCTTCTTCGCAAATCCGTAGGGCCTGCCTATAACCACAGATTTAGAATTCTTCTCGTAAAATTCTTTTATGGCTTCAAGCTGCTGGATGTGCTGTATGGTAGTCACTATTCCTATCTTGCCGAAATCTCTAAGGTATTCTAGCGAGTCATTTAGTATGCCCAGAGGCGCATCTATATGGTATTCAACATATTCCACATTGAAGTCTACGTGCATGAACTCAGCATGGCCGAAATGTACAAGCTTCTCGGCGCCTATCCTCTTTGCCTCGTCTATGGCAAGATCACATGCACCAAATGTTGGCGAGGCTGAGATAAAAACCTCATTGCCCTCGCTTTCAAGCCTGGCTGCGTATTTGGCTGCTTCCTGCTTCAATCCTTCGGGGAACTGCAGCAAAATTCGCAAAAAACCACGTTATGCGCTCCTGATCTGGCTCTTCTCTATTGTATAAGTGCCTGAAAGCTTCTTTGAAGACCTCCTCAGAGCCTCAAGGCCTATCTCCTTCTTGCTTTCATTTATCATAAGCTCAAATACTGTCTGGCCCTTTTTGACCCTTGCGGCAACGGCAGTGGGAGTGCCGAACGCGAGCGTCATGCCTTGTGAAATTCTGTCTGCGCCAGCGCCCGATGCCATCCTCTTCTCCCTGAGAACATTGTGAGGGTATATATTTACCCGCAGGAAATAGTTGCCTGTAAGCGATTTTTCAAGGTATTTGTTTGCAGCCTGCCTTGCTGCTTCTATCGCATTTGACCTTAGCTGCACATCATCGTTGGCATTGAGCCTCATCATGAGGTTGTAATCTGGTTTCATGACGCCCATCTGGAAGATGTGGAGGCTATTCCTTGGCAAGGCCTTTATAAAGTTCTTCTTTGGCTTTCGCTTAGAGTATCTGGCCCATGCCTGGCTGTTCAGCTTCCTTGTTGTTCTAGCAGGTCTTATTTTCATAAAAAGCACCTCTATAACATTGCCCAAACATTTATATAGACTTTTCTTTTGCTTGGTTCTGATTGCGCAAACAAGGCAGATAATGTATCTTTTATGCAAATATTTAAATATTTATTCAAATATACTTTATTTATTAAAGTATAAGGTTGAGTATATGCAGAAGAAAGGCAAGAAACAATGGTGGGGCGTCATGCAGAAGATATATCCGAAGCTGCTCATCCTCATTTCTGCCGCGGCTTTGAGGACAGCAAATGCCGAGGGCCTTATGACCACCCTGAGCTACGTACAGCAGCTTCTGATGCACATCGGACCGATGCTCAGCGCAGTCCTGTTTATAGTGGCTGGCATCTTCTATGCTGTTGGGCAGCTGCTCCCTCCAGACAAAAGGGCCAACTTCCATACCACTTCCATAAACATAATAATTGGGGCAGTGGTTGTTGCTGTACTTTCGGTGGCGTCAAGCGGCCTTGCCGTAGCATCAACGCACCTCCTCTCAAATATAAGCATAAACGCGACAAGATGAATGAATGCAGCAGCTGCCGTTTGGCATTTATGGATATGGGATAGCGGTTTCGCTGATAGGCATAATGCTTGCAATAGGCGGGATAATACTTGGGCTTGGCTTTGCTTTCAACGACAAGAAGCTCAAGGAATTCGGGGAAAATGAGCTCTACCAAGCAATCATAAGCGGCGTGCTCGTCGGAAGCCTCCTCCTCCTTTTCTCAAACGGCGGCATAGTATCGAGGTTCATCTACTCAGCGGCTGTCTCGAATGGCACCTCTTTCTCATGCCCTGCATATATGTCGCAGAATGCAGCACTTTGCTTTTCATATGCATACCTAGTCGGAACGCAGCAGTATGTCTTCGCGGGCCATGCATACAACTCGCTCTTCATAATAATCATGGGCATCTTGCTGGCACTGCTTGCAATAACATTCTCCCTAGGTTTGGTTGCCGGGATCAAGCTCGACGCCATTGTGGTCTCTGTGGCATTCAATTATGCGCTTGCCCCAATACTTAAGGAGCTGCAGCAGATCATAACGCTCCTTTCTGCTGCGCTCATAAGCATCTTTGTGCAGGCAGCCCTCCTTCAGGTTATAGCTCTCACCGCATTGCCCATAATACTCCCGCTTGGAATAATCCTGCGTGTATTATACCCCACAAGAAGGCTTGGCGGCTTTCTCATTGCTGTGGCAATAGGCGTATACGTTGTGCTCCCGCTCTCTTACCTGCTCAACGCCTACATGATGAACTCATACAACAGCGACTTCAACGCGACAAGCCTCAGCCAGGTAGAGATGCAGTCCAACAGCCTCAGCTCAAGCATAGGCAGCTATAGCGCATATAATTCTTCGCTAAGCCTCAATCTTTTCAATGGCTTCCTTGGCGGCATAGGGGCAATAATCGCAGCCATAAACTCGCTGCTCAAGCCCATGTTCTATTTCGTCTCAGGGATAATAGTGCAGGCATTCATACTCCCCACATTCAGCATAATCCTTACAATAATCTCAATCAAGGAGCTATCAAGGGTCTC
>JAVZDR010000053.1:0-2758 GCA_038873795.1 Candidatus Micrarchaeaceae archaeon
AAAGGCGACTTATTGATAGAGATAGTTTTGCGTGGAAGGGGAGGCCAAGGTGTTGTCACTGCAGGAGAGCTTCTTGTGAAAGCAGCAGTAAGTGAGAATAAATACGGCCAATCAATTCCGTTTTTCGGGGGCGAGAGGAGAGGGGCGCCAGTTGTCTCTTATGTAAGGCTTTCCGATTCAAAAATAACAATACATAGGAATGTATATAATCCAGAAATCGTTGCGGTATTTGATTCCAGCTTATTTAACGTTATGGATCCGCTTGAGGGTCTCATTCCTAATGGTATAGTGGTGCTGAATGCATCCACAAAACATGAATCGCTGAGCAATGCCTACTATATAGATGCAAACAGGATAGCCAAGGAACTTGGCCTGGTGATTGCCGGTTGGCCCGTAGTGAATACAATTATGATGGGTGCGGTTGCGAAGATAACAAAGCTTATAACGCCTGACGCACTTGCAAAGGCCATCGATGAGACTTTTGAGGGGAAAATCGCAGAGGTCAACAAAGAGGGAGCCGAGCGCGGCTTCAATGAGGTGAGTACTCTTGATTGATGAAGAAGCTATGGCATTGTCAAAGCCAGCAGAAGGATCAGCAGGCAAGACAGGCACATGGCGCGTGCAGAAGCCCATTGTGGACTATGATAAATGCACGAGATGCAAGATATGCATCATTTTCTGCCCAGAGAACACAATAGACCAAAGGGCAGATACTGCCCCAGATATTGATTATAATTATTGCAAAGGCTGCGGGGTATGCGCCAATCTCTGCCCAGTCAAAGCGATAGTGATGGTCGATGAGGTGAAGTGATGCGGAAGATTATGGCACTTGCAGGAAATTATGCGGTGGCATATGCTGTTAAGCAGGCTCAGCCTGAAGTCCTTGCGGTCTATCCAATCACGCCGCAGACGACCATGCTGGAGCAGCTTGCCGATTATATTGAGAGTGGCGAGCTCAAGGCAAAGCTTATAAAGGTGGAGAGCGAGCATTCTGCGCTCTCGTCAATATTCGGAGCAGCTCTTGCTGGGGCGCGCGTCTTCACAGCAACCGCATCGCAGGGCCTGCTCTATATGGGCGAAGTGATATACTGGGTGGGTGGCGCGAAGGTGCCACTCGTCGCAGCGGTGGCCACAAGGTCGATAGGCGCACCATGGAGCATCTGGGACGACAACCAGGACATATTGGCGATGCGCGACACAGGATGGATACAGATGCTTGCTGAAAATGTGCAGGAAGCTTATGATCTGATACTGCTGGCATTCAGGATATCAGAAGATAAGGGCATAGAGATGCCTGTCATGGTAGGCTTCGATGGCTTCATACTTACGCATACAATGGAAAGGCTTGAGGTGCTTGCAGACGAAGAAGTGAAGAGTTATCTGCCAAAGAGGGAATTCAACCTCATAGATTTTGACAAACCGGTTGGGATAGGCACAATTGCAGGCCCTGGCACATACATAAAATACAAGCATAAACATAAATTAGCAATGGATAATTCTCTAGCAAGGATTGGCGAGCTCATGGACGAGTACAGCAAGCTCAGCGGAAGGAGATACGGCCTCACGGAGTGCTACAGGTGCGATGATGCTGAATATGTAATAGTTGCGGTTGGCGCTTGGGCTGGGGATGCAAAGGCTGCGGCTGATGACCTTAGGGGCAGCAATATCAAGGCGGGTGTATTGAAGATCACAGTATTCAGGCCATTCCCAAAAGATGAGGTTAGAAAAGCCCTAAGCGGCAAGAGCGCTATCGTCTTTGATAGGGATTACTCATATGGATCAGGTGGTATATTGCTGAGTGAGGTAAAGAATGCGCTCTATGGCACAGGATCAAAAATCTTCAGCGTTATCGCCGGACTTGGTGGCAGGGATGTGCGGCCTGAGGATTTCAAAGGCGCAGTGATTGATGCTGCCAACTCCAAGCTCCCTGAGGAAAAGTGGTTGCTATGAACGAGTTTATGCTGAGAGGCAATGCGGCATGCCCTGGCTGCCCCATACCAAAGGAACTGCAGTTCGTGCTTGAGGTGCTTGGAAAAAATTCGGTGCTTGTGATACCAGCAAGCTGCTCCACAATAATAATGGGTGACGACTTGCATGGGATGCCTTCTAGCGTCCCTGTGGTGCACAGCCCATTTGCCGCTCCGGCCGCGATAGCTTCTGGCATTAAAGCCGCAATGAAGAAAGATGCGAATGTTGTAGTATGGGCTGGCGATGGCTCCACATCAGACATCGGGTTTGCAACACTCAGCGGCGCTGCTGAGAGGAACGAGGATATTATATACATATGCTATGACAATGAGGCCTATATGAATACTGGCGTCCAGCGCTCAAGCCTCACGCCACATGGGGCATGGAGCACAACAACACCAGAAGGCAAGAAGGAATATAAGAAGCCGTTGCCCCTCCTGATGATAGACCATAACGTGCCTTACGTAGCTACTATGTCTGTCGCATATCCATTTGATTTTCAATCAAAGATAAAGAAGGCACTTTCAATAAAGGGTTTCAGGTACCTTCACATGATCTCGCCGTGCCCGCCAGGATGGAGGTTCGATCCCAGCCTCACAATCGAGATGGCGAAACTTGTGGTAGAGACGGGCATATGGCCTTTGATGGAGTACGAAAATGGTGCACTAAAGCTCAGCGGACCAAGTGTTGTATTGCTCAATAAGGAGAAGCGCAAACCAATAGAGGAATACCTGAAGCTCCAAGGGCGTTTCAAGGCTTTGAGTGATAGCGATATAAAAGAGATAAAGGC
>JAVZDR010000054.1:0-2750 GCA_038873795.1 Candidatus Micrarchaeaceae archaeon
ACGAGGCGCCATCTCTGCGAGAGGTTCCTCAGTATTGCTATCTTGATATTGCCTGCGACGCAGACCTGGTGTTTGAGTGCGATGCTCAAGGACCTTTTCTTGGCGCTCTTTACATAGCCAATCACAGTGCCCGTGCCAACTCCAAGTATCACAGGTTCATTCTCCCTGAAGGCCTGCTTCGGCAGGTCCACCCTGTTTAGGTCGTGATACTCAAGTTCGAGCGAGTCTTTTGGCTCAGGCAGCTTGCCGACATGCCCTACTATATTGCCAACAAGGCTGTCGGCCTTGGTGAGCACAGGATTAAGATCTGTGCCTATGGCTATGAGCCCGCCTGGCACAGCCTCATCTATCCTGTTTGTGCTTGTTGAGAGGCTTACAATCCTTGTTATTATGGGCTCGTAAACCTCCTTCTTTGACTTCTCCTTTGCCTTGTTTATCCCAGGCCTTATCTCTATCTCATCGCCTACTTTGAATCTTCCCCTCATTATAGAGCCGCCTACTACACCACCGGCTATCTTGTCTATTGGAGTACCAGGCCTGTTAACGTCGAATGATCTCACAATGTACATCAAGGGATCAGACTCCAGGTCGCGCTTCGGCACCTCCATCTTCGCTATCTGCTCGAGAAGTGCATCTATGTTGATGTTTTTGCTTGCCACAACAGGCACTATCGGCGCATTTTCTATAACGCTGCCCTTGACAAAATCCTTTATCTGGGCATAGTTCTTCTCAGCCGCTGCCCTCCCGACAATGTCGATCTTTGTCTGGACTATTATTGCATTCCTTTTTTCGAGGGCATTGATTATCATAAGGTGCTCCCTGGTCTGCGGCATCGGGCACTCCTCATTTGCGGCTATGACGAAAAGCACAGCATCGATTATATTGGAGCCCGCTATAGCAGTTGCCATCAGGGTTTCATGGCCAGGTGCATCGAGTATTGAGATGCGCCTGAACGGAAGGGCTGCGCCACCGCATTTTTCACATCTCTCCTTCACAGTATAAGCAGCTGGGCCCTCACAGTTCTCGCATTTTCTTATAAGCGCATCAGCATATCCAAGCTTTATGGTCATGCTCCTTTTTATGCTCTCGCTGTGCTTGTCTGTCCATACGCCAGTTATAGCAGCAGTGAGTGTTGTCTTGCCGTGGTCGACATGGCCCAAGGTGCCTATATTAAGCTCGCTCTGCTTGAATTCATTATGATTAGGTATTTTATTCACCCTCCTTCTTCTCTACCTTCTTGAAGAGTCCATCGAGTGCAACATTGCCTGAATCAGTTATCACAGTATTGACCTGCTCGGTATCGTTGCTTATCATATTGCCCCTGACCATCCGCCTTGCCCTGTAGCCCTTCCTCACAGGCCTTATGCCAGGCCCGCCGCTGAGAAGCATTCTTTCCTTCCTTGTACCACTCAGGTCCCTCCTCGACGGAGCGCCAGTCTTGTCGCTCAGTCCAGTTATCTTCAGCTTTATGCCGCTCAGGCTTGCATCTATAGTGCTGCCATCTATTTCATCGCCTATCCGCTTGCCTATGAGAGCATGCTCCATCCCTTTCTGGACCTCTATCTGCGCAGTCTTTCCTGTTTTCGGATTCGAATAAACTACTTTCAACAAACCACCAATCTATGCGAGAGCCAACGTTTTTAGCATATCTGCTACCTGTACATGCTTGTAGGCTCCTCCTTGAACCTCTTTATCCTGTCTGCCACTTCTTTTGGGATTGCAGGCTTCACCTCGGCTAGGGCCCTCTCGAAATCGTCCATCCTTACAACATCCCTATCATTCCTTATAGCGTTCATCCCTGCCTCCCTGCAGACGTTCTCTATCTCTGCGCCTGTGTAGTTCTCTGTCATCTCTGCAAGGCGCCCTATGTCAACGCTCTTATCTATGGGCATATGCTTCATATGGACCTTGAATATCTGCTCCCTTGTTTCTCTGTCGGGCATTGGTATCTCGATTATCTTGTCAAACCTTCCAGGCCTGATCAGTGCGGGATCTATTGCATCTGGCCTGTTTGTTGCGGCAAGCACCACAACATTCCTCAGCTCCTCAAGCCCATCCATCTCTGTGAGTAGCGTGTCTACTACCCGCTCTGCAACGCGTGATTCAGTCTCGCCATATTCCCTAGCGCTTGCTATTGCATCGATCTCATCTATGAATATGATGCAAGGCGCAGCAAGCTTGGCCTTCCTGAATATTTCCCTAAGGGTCTTCTCGCTCTCGCCGACATACTTGCTCAGCACCTCAGGCCCTTTTATAGAGATGAAATTCGATTCGCGCTCAGTCGCAACAGCCTTTGCAAGGAGGGTCTTGCCTGTTCCTGGCGGCCCCACCAGAAGCACTCCCCTTACGGGCCTTATCCCTATCTTCTCAAACATCTCAGGCTTCTTCAGCGGCAGATCAACAGCCTCTTTGAGCTCTTTCTTGACCTTTTCCAAGCCGCCGACATCGTCCCAGTGCACATTCGGCCTCTCGACGAATACCTCCCTGAGAGCGCTCGGCTGTATGCTCCGCATCGCCTCCATGAAGTTTTTCATGCTTACCTTGAGATTGAGCAGGAGCTCGTTGGGAACACTCTGCTTCTCTATTATTATGGGTAGTATCTCCCTCAGCTTAGACATTGCAGCTTCCCTTGCCAATGCGCTTATGTCTGCGCCTGTGTAGCCATGCGTTATGTTTGCAAGTTCGTCTATGTCGACGTTTTCAAGGGGCATGTTGCGTGTATGTATCTGCAGTATCTCCTTCCTTGCGTT
>JAVZDR010000055.1:0-2568 GCA_038873795.1 Candidatus Micrarchaeaceae archaeon
CCGCTCCTTGTGTTTGTGAAGACGAGCGTGGTTTTGCCCTTCTTTATTATGCTATTTATTGTGGAGTAGATCGCATCCTCTATCTCCTTCTCGCTGCTGTAGATCATGTCCTTCAGCGGGCTCATTGTCTCAATGTCTAGCTTCTTGCTCCACGATGCATCAACTATGATGCAGTCTCTCGGTTTGCCATCGGCGTAGCCAACGAGAAACTTTGCGGCTTCTTCAAGAGGATAAAGGGTTGCGCCGAGGCCTATCCTTGTGAAATCGTGGCCTGCTATCGCCGCGAGGCGCTCTACGGAGAGCGAAAGGTGAGAGCCCCGCTTGTTGTTTGCAAGCTCATGTATCTCATCTATTATCAGGAATTCTGTCGAGACAAGGCTCTCTATGAACCTCTGCGAATTGAGCATTATTGCGAGACTTTCGGGCGTTGTCACGAGTATATTTGGGGGCTTCCTCAGCATCTTCTGGCGCTCCTTCTGCGGCGTGTCTCCAGTCCTAACTGCGATTGTTACCCTTTTGAGATCCTCTGTTGGAAGCAGGGACTTGCCAATCTGTATATATTTGCTGCTCCTTATGCTCTCGTATATTTCGTCGAGTGGCTTGATAAGGTTCCTGTATATGTCGTTGTTTAGTGCCCTGAGCGGCGAGATGTAAATGCAGTAGACCTTTTCCTCGAGCTTGCCGTTGATGGCGTAGTCGAAGAGCCTGCTTATTATGGAGATGAAGCCTGAGAGTGTCTTGCCTGAGCCTGTAGGAGCGGTGATGAGCAGGTTCTTGCCCTCGCTTATCAGCTTGAATGCGTATTTCTGGGGTGGGGTCAGCCCATCGAAGTTTTTCTTGAACCACGCCCTTACATACGGGTTGAGCACCGAAAGGCTCTCTTCGTCTCCAAAAGGCTCCTTTGCGTACTCTATCATAAAAAATATATTTTGAAGTTTAAGTAATAAAAAGGCTTGCTAATTTGCACTTATTATACTATACTCTTGAAAGCTTCAGTCTTTTTTCGCCTCTTTTCATGGACAAAAAGTCATCAAGATTTGATTGCTGCGGCGGCTTTGCAAAGTGGTCAATAGTCAACTGCGAAACCTCGAAGGCTTTTAACACCGCTTTCATTGTTGTATATATGAGCAAAACATTTTTGTCTGAATACCCTATATTGTGGTTGTAGAATATCTTGGCGTCTTTAATGTTGGTTGTAAGCAGCAGGCGCATGTCGCACGGACTGCCATTTTCGAGAGAGTATCTGACAATATCATATATAGCCTTGAGTGCCTCTGAGTCTTTCGGAGCCCAGATTGAAACTTCGACATCGTTTGCAAGTCCACTAATGGTGCCGTACAGCATCAGAAGATCCTTTTCAGCGTTCTTCCAGGGGGTTGTATATGCTAATATTTTTTTAGGGTGGAAGAATGCTACAAACGAATTAGGTTTGGGAGGGGTATAGGTTAAACTACCATACCCGTATTCTATTTTTTCTGTCCTGATTACGCGAGCGATGCTGAGGCTTTCTGGAACAACTCCTTGAACGATCTCATATTGCGGTGAGGGCTCCTCGTTTTGATAGAACTCGACTATAGCATAATATCCGCTGCCTTCCATGATTGCTTTGCGTTTTTATGATTTATAAAGCTGATTTATGTTTTGTTGGCATACACAATTATTTGGGCAGTTGCAATCTAGAGGATCGATTGCTTGTTGAATTTTAGATATTGAAGCGCATTATGTTTGCTGCTTCTTGGCCTTTGCCAGCTCTATTATCCGCTTGTATGTCGGCGGGTGGGTCATGAAGAGGCTTGCTATGGAGCTCAACCCGCTGCCCCTCGCCTCCTGCCTCATCCTCTCTATGCTTATGCCGGGGAGCAGCCTCTTTATCTCGTGCATGTGCTCTTCTATTTCTTTTATGTCACGCTTTGCAGTGCCATAATCGGCAATGTAGAATGAGCGCTCGACGCTGCTTGTGTGCATGTTGGTTGCGCCGAGCCCATATGTTATCTTTACCAAAGCCTGCGCCAGGTCCTCAGGCTTCCTTGTAAGCTGTGCGGAGTGTGCATCAGCGAGCAGCTCCCTCGCCCTAGAGATTGAAAGCAGGAGAAGCTCGGCTATGAAGTATACGAGGAACGCGCCCATACCTAACAACGCAAGGTAGCCAGAGCTGTTTCTGTTGCTGCCGCCGAATGTGGCGCCGAAGAGGAAGTTCTGGGCTACTATATAAGCAAGCATTGGTATGAATGCCGCAAATGTCATTACTGCGAAGTCGTTGTGTTTTATGTGCCCCATCTCATGGGCTATCACTGCCCTGAGCTCGCCGGTGTTGAGAAGGTCGAGAATGCCCTGGTGCAGAACAAGGGTGGCGCTCCTTCTGGTTCTGCCGAAGACAAATGCATTAGGATCCTTTGCTGGGCTTATTGCAATCCTGGGCCTCGGCACTTTGGCTGCATCGGCTACTTCATAAACAAGCTCCTGCAGATCCTTGCGCTCATCATTGCCAAGGTAGTGCAGCCTTGCGGTGAGCCTTATTATGCTTGGGCTTGCATACCACTGAAAAAGGAAAAAGAGGGCGGCAAAGAT